>JAGRKR010000338.1 GCA_020442225.1 Hyphomicrobiaceae bacterium
CGGCGGCGTCGCGGTGATCCGTGTCGGCGGCGCGACCGATGTCGAGGTGAAGGAGCGCAAGGATCGCGTCGACGACGCGTTGCATGCGACTCGCGCCGCGGTCGAGGAAGGCATCGTTCCGGGAGGTGGTGTAGCGCTGCTGCGAGCCTCGAAGGCGCTCGACTCGCTCAAGCCCCAGAACGAGGACCAGAAAATCGGCATCCAGATCGTGCGTCGCGCGCTGCAGTGGCCGGCCCGCCAGATCGTGCAGAACGCCGGCGAGGACGGCTCGATCGTCGTGGGCAAGGTGCTCGAGTCGGGCAAGTACAGCTTTGGCTACGATGCGCAGGCGGGGGAGTTCGTCGACCTCATAGCCAAGGGCGTGATCGACCCCGCCAAGGTCGTGCGCTGTGCCCTGCAGGATGCGGCCTCCGTGTCCGGCCTGCTCATCACCACCGAGGCCATGGTCGCGGAGCTTCCGAAGAAGGAGAGCCCGATGCCGCCCATGCCCGGCGGCGGCATGGACTTCTGAGGCGGGCGCCATCCGCCTGGCCGGTCATCGATGCGACCGGCCGAATGCGACGCGTGCGGGGTCAGGCCTCAGGGCTTGGCCCCGTTCGCGTGAAGATGCGGTCCCACAGCAGCAGCAGCACGTAGTCGGCGAGCCCGACGACGAGCATGATCGCCGCCAGCCATTTCGCGGTCTGCGTGGGAATGCCGAGGTGATCCGAGACGAGATAGATGGCGAGCCCGGAAAGCACCAGAAGGAGCGCCATCGCGCCGAACAGGAGGCGCGCAGCCTTGGAGCTGGGAGGCAGGACGGTCTGCATGGCGAGCGTGCGTTCCTTTCGCGAGTGATCCCGGCTCGGCTCTCGGTCGATGGTCATGTGCCCCGGCCTTCGGCGTCGGGGGCGGCGGCCAGTTCGCGGAGCTTGCCCGCCAGCAGCGTCTCGTCCCGCGGGAAGTCGTGCGCGAGCCACCAGCTTTCGAAACTTGCGAGGATCGTGCCAATCCGGGGGCCGGATGGGACACCGAGCGCCATCACGTCGGCGCCGCTGAAGGGGAGCGACGGAGGCTGCCACGTGCCGGTCTGCGCCAACGTCTCGAGCATCGTGGTTTCTTCCTCCTTGCTTCTGGAGGCGGCCAGGCGCACGAGCGCCTGGCGCTCGACACGCTCGCGGCCAAACCGGTAGGCGAGTCGGCGCATGGCCAGCGCCCCTTCGGTCAGTTCGCCGGGGAGTTCGTGCCAGGCGCAATCGGCGAGCACGCCCGCTTCCCGGCGCGACAGGCGCAGTCTCCCTGCGAGGCGCTCGGCATCCTCGCGCGTCCCGATGCAGAGCGCGCAGAGGCGCAGGATGCCGGACGCCGGGGCCGCGGCCAGCCGCTCTGCCGAGATCATCCGCACGAGGCGGCCGATCTGCGGGGCGACGCCGAGTACGTCGACGAGCAGGCCCCAGTGCAGCATCGTCTCGACGGCTTCGAGGCCGCGAGGAGCCGCCAGCAGCCGCAACAACTCGGCCCGCACACGCTCGCGCGAGAGCTGCGAGAGCCCGGCATGCTCCTGCACGCAGGCGGTCAGTCCGTCGCGATCGTAGTCGCCGCGGCCATAGGTGGCGTTGAAGCGGAAGAAGCGCAGGATCCTGAGGTAATCCTCACGGATGCGCTCGCGCGCCGAGCCGATGAAGCGCACGCGCCCGGCCGCCAGATCCTCGTAGCCGCCGAGCGGATCGAAGAGGCTGCCGTCGGCGTTGCAGTAGAGCGCATTCATCGTGAAGTCGCGCCGGCGGGCGTCGGCCTCCCAGTCGGCCGTGAAGGCGACCTTGGCGTGCCGGCCGAAGGTTTCGACGTCCTCCCGGAGTGTCGTGACCTCGACCGGAAGATGCGCGGTCACGACGGTCACCGTCCCGTGGGCGACACCGGTCGGAACGGCCTTGAGCCCCTTGCCCGCCATGACCGACAGCACATCTTCGGGATGCGCCGTCGTGGCGATGTCGATATCCGCGACCTCGTGGCCGAGCAGCGCATTGCGCACGGCCCCGCCGACCGCGCGGGCAGAGTAGCCGGCATCCGCGAGGGCTGCGAATACGGCCTGTATGGCAGGATTGGTCAGCCAGTCCGCGTGCTCCAGGCTGGGCGGGCTCTGCTGTCCTGTGGCGGGCGTCATGGCTTCGGCCCCGACTACTTGAAATGGCCGGGCACGACCTTCCCGTCCTTGACGGTGGGCGGGACGTAGGTCTGGCCGGGTTTGCCGCCCTCGGTCTGCGCGAAAAAGGCCATGATCGCCACGGTGATGACGGCGCCGGCCGCGAAGAGCCAGATCAACGGCGCCTCGCTGAGCAGTGGACGGCTCTTGTCGTCGCCGCGCATGAGCCAGACGTAGGCGATGTAGATCAGCGTCGGCGCCAGAAACAGCACGATGCTCTCGAGTACGAACCTCAGCATGAGCCGAACAGCCTTTCGTGCATGTTCTTGAGCATGCCGGCGGTGGCACCCCAGATGTAGCGCTCGCCGAAGGGCATGGCGTAGTAGTGGCGCTCCCGTCCCTTCCAGATGCGAGACTGGCGACGGTGGTTGGCCGGGTCCATGAGGAACTCGAATGGGACCTCGAAGGCGTCGGCAACCTCCGTTGGATCGAGCTTGAGTGTGAACTCCGGCCGCACCAGCGCCACGACGGGCATGATGTGGAAGCCGGTCCCGGTCCGATAGCTGTCGAGAAAGCCCAGAGGCTCCACCACCGAGGGGACCAGACCAATCTCCTCCTCCGCCTCGCGCAGGGCTGTTTCGATGGGGTTCCTGTCGGATTTCTCGACCTTGCCGCCCGGGAACGACACCTGCCCGGCATGGGTCGGCAGGTGGTCGGTTCTCTGCGTCAGCAGCACGGTCAGGGTCGGCCGGGCGACGATGCCCACCAGCACCGCCGCCGCTCGCATCGGGGCATCCGCCAGCTCGGTGGCGAGGTCGGGATTGAGATCGTGATCGCCCCGGGCGGTCCCGGACGCCGGGTCGAAGATGAGCGAGGACGGCTCGGGATGGAGTTGCGCGCGCGCCAGCGCCGAGAAGGCGTCGGCGTCGAGCTCTGCCGGAAGTCGTGTGGGCTGGCGTGACATGCGAGCAGCTTATCACCCGGCGGGGCAGACTGCGCAACGACCAAGCGCTCAAGGTGAGCGGAACGGTCGTCGAGGCCCGGAAATGCAAGAAGGCTCCGTCCGGGGGGGCCAGCGGAGCCATTCTCGCCCGCTGCCGCATCGTCCAGTCCCGCAACTGGTCTTCAAGCGGGCATCACGCACGACAGCGAGGGCTCCAATCGAGCAAATGGCCCGCTTGTCGTCAATGTGTCGTACGGGAGAAACAGAATCGTGAGGGGCTGCGGCGCTGACGGCACTCGCGCAAAGGCCGTGCACCTGCACTCGACCCGCTGCCGCTTCGACGATAGGCTGCCCCGCGAAGGTCAAGTGAGGAACGTCTTTCAGCGGAGTGGCAGGTGCCGACATCCGAAGCGCCGCTCGCCGGCATCGTCGTGCTCGATCTCGGGCAGATCTATCAGGGGTCCTATGCCGGCTTCCTGGCGGCCAAGGCCGGGGCTCAGGTCATCAAGGTGGAGCCACCGCAGGGCGAGCCGCTGCGTCGGCGCGCGGAGATCTCGGGCGGTTCCGTGCCGTTCGCCATGCTCAATTGCAACAAGCTCGGCGTCACGCTGGACCTGAAGTCGGAGCGCGGCCGGTCGGTGCTGGCGAAGATGGTCGGCCGCGCCGACGCGCTGATCGAGAACTTCGCGCCGGGGGTCATGGATCGGCTCGGCGTCGGCTACGAGCGGCTGAGCGCGATCAATCCGCGCCTCGTCTATGTGTCCGGCTCGGGCTATGGCCTGACCGGGCCCGACCGCGACAACCTCGCCATGGATCTGACCGTGCAGGCCTATTCGGGGTTGATGTCGATCACCGGCTATCCGGACCGGCCGCCGGTCAAGGCCGGCGGCGCAGTAGTCGATTTTCTCGGCGGCACGCATCTCTATGGCGCGCTCACGACCGCCCTGTTCCAGCGCGAGCGCACGGGGGCAGGGCGCAAGGTCGAGGTCTCCATGCAGGAGACGGTATACCCGACGCTGGCTTCGAACCTCGGCAGCTACTTTGCTTCCGGCGAGGCGCCGCGCACGGCCAACAAGCACGGCGGCCTGGCGATCGCGCCCTACAACGTCTATCGGGCGAGCGACGGGCACGTCGCCGTGATCGTCATCACCGAGCAGCACTGGGCGGGCCTGCTCAAGGCCATGGGGCGAGGCGATCTCGCCGACGATCCGCGCCTGTCCACCAACGCGGCGCGGTCGCGCAACATGGCCGTTGTCGACGAACTCGTGGAGGCGTGGACGGCCACCTTGACGCGCAGCGAGGTGTTCGAGACCGCGCGGGCGCACGGCGTTCCGGTGGCGCCGGTCCGTGATCTCGGCGAGGTCGTCAATGATCCGCACATGCACGAGCGCGGTATGCTCCACTGGGTCGATCATCCCGAGGTCGGGCGGGTCGTGCTGCATGCGAGCCCCTTGCGCTTTCACGGCATGGCGCCCGTCGCCTACCGGACGAGCCCGGCCAAAGGGGCCGACAACCGCGCCGTCTATGTCGACTGGCTCGGCCTGGCGGAGGGCGAGTATCGCCAGCTCGTCGATGACAAAGTGATCTGAGGGCCGGCGTGGCCGGTCGACGTCAAGGGAGACCCATCCAACATGTTCACTGGAACGTATCGTTACGCCGCCTTGAAGCGCGTCCCCTTCGGCCGGCCCGCGGCAGAGGCCGTGCGCGATGAGGTCGAGCTGGCCGGCGACCGGCGCGTGCTCGTCGTTTCCAACCGCTCGCTCATGCGTGAAGGTAAGATCGTCACGGGCATCGTCGCGGCGTTGGGAGAGCGGCATGCCGGCACGTTCGGCGAGGTGCCTGCCCACAGCCCGCGTGGCAGCGTGATCGCCATCGCCGAGGCCGCCCGCGCGAGCAGCGCCGATCTCCTGCTGGCGGTCGGCGGCGGCTCCGTCATCGATGCCTGCAAAGCCGCGCAATTGGCGCTCTGGCGCGGGGCGCGGACGACGGACGAGCTGGCGGCCTTGCGCTCCAAGGTCTGGATCGACGCGAGCATCTCGACCGAGCCGCATGATCAGCGTCCGCGCATGGTCGCCGTGCCGACGACGCTCTCGGCCGCGGAATTCACCTGGTATGCCGGCGTGACGGACGAGACGCGGGGCGTCAAGGAGACCTACACCAACGCGCTGGTCATCCCGCGTGCGATCATCCTCGATCCCGCCGTCCTCCTGGCCACGCCGCTCGATCTCTTCCTCGCCTCGGGCATCAAGGCCCTCGATCATGCCGTCGAGCGCATCACCTCACGTCAGGCCAATCCGCTTTCCGACGCGCCGGCGTTGCAGGCCATTCGCCTGATCGCCAGGGGCTTGCCGAAGGCCAAGGCCGATCCGGCCGATCTCGCGGCGCGGCAGGACTGCCAGCTCGGCGCCTGGCTTTCCGTGCAGGGTGTGCTCGCTGGTGTCGGCACGGGCCTCAGCCACGCCATCGGTCACGTGCTCGGCGCGCACGCGCACGTCCCGCACGGCGAGACATCGTGTGTCACGCTGCCGGCCGTCCTCGACTGGAGTGCCGAAGAACCGGGGCACCGCCAGGCGCTGGTGAGCGAGGCGTTCGGCGCTCCGGGGCAGCCCGCCGGCGCCTTGATCCGCAATCTCGTTGCGAGCCTCGGCCTGCCGACCCGGCTCGGCGATGTCGGTGTTGACCGCAGCCAGTTTCCGGCCATCGCGCTCAAGGTGCTCGACGACCGTGCGACGCCGAACAGCGCCCGTCCCGTGCGCTCGGCGAGCGATGTCGAGGCCGTGCTGGAGCGCGCGGCATGACGGCGACGATGCGTGCGGTCTGGTATGAGCGCACGGGGCCGGCCGAGGACGTGTTGACGGTCGGGGAGCTGCCGCGTCCGCAACCAGCCCCCGGCGAGGTTCTCGTGCGTCTTCACGCCTCGGGGGTCAATCCCGCCGATTGCAACCGCCGGGGCGGGCGCAACTATCCCGAGCCGGATGGCATCACCATCCCCAACAGCGACGGGGCGGGCGTGATCGAGGCGCTGGGCAACGGCGTCACCGGGCATCGGCGCGGGGATCGCGTCTGGCTCTACAACGGGGCGCGCGGGCGCAGTTTCGGCACGGCGGCCGAGTTCATCACTCTTGATGCCGATCTCGTGGCGCCGCTCCCGGACGGCGTGCCGTTCGAGGTCGGCGCCGCGCTCGGCATTCCCGCCATGACGGCGCATCGCTGCCTGTTCGCGGACGGTCCAGTCAGGGGACAGACTGTGCTGGTGACGGGAGGAGCCGGCGCCGTCGGCAACTACGCGATACAACTCGCGAAGTGGGACGGCGCGCGTGTGATCACGACCGTCAGCTCGCCCGAGAAGGCCGAGGATGCGCGCCGCGCCGGCGCCGACATCGTGCTCGACTATCGGCGTGAGAACGTGGTCGAGGCCGTGTTGCAGGCGACCGGCGGCAAGGGCGTGGAGCGCATCGTCGAGGTCGATTTCGGCGGCAACCAGGCGACCACGCTGGAGGTCATCGCCTTGAACGGCACCGTCGCGGCCTATGCCTCGCGCGGCAACCTGCATCCCGTGCTCGAATACTCACGCATCATGCGCCGGAACATGACCTTGCGCACGGTTCTGCTGTTCAGCGCGCCGCACAAGGCGCGGCGGCAGGCGCAACGCGAAATCGTCGCCTGGCTGGAGGCGGCGCCCCGCTTCCATCGTACGGCCGCCATGTTCCCGTTGGCCGAAACCGCCAAGGCCCATCTCGCGGTCGAGCGAGGCGACAAGCGCGGCATGGTCGTGGTGGCGCCGAACCTGTGAGCCTCGGCCCTCAGCCGGCCTCCTGCAGCGGGAAGAAGGCGCCGCCGCTCCACAACCCGAGCACGTCGTCCCGGCTGGGTGCCTGTGGCACGGCGAGTTCGACGAGATCGTAGTAGAGCGCGCGAGTGACCAGGGCTTCTAGCCGACCGCGTACGAGAAGGTAGGGTTTGAGCCCTCCGGCCGCTGCTTCCGTCACGAAGCGCAGGGGGTGCTCAGGCCCCACCTGCACGATGTCGTCGACATTGGTGCGGAAGGTCAGGGTCTGGGCGGTGCCGCTGCCGGAAACCTCCATCTCGACGGCGAGGAACGGGGCGTCCTCGACCGCCACGTCGACCTTCTCGACGGGGGTCACGAGATAGTGCCGCCCGTCCTCGTCGCGCCTCAAGACGCGCGAGAAGAGCCGGACGAGTGGTTTGCGACCGATGGGGCTGCCCTGGTAGTACCATGTGCCGTCGCGGCGGATGGCGAGCCCGATATCACCGCAGTAGGGTGGATTCCAGCGCTCGACCGGGGGCGGCCGATCGCCCGCCTGGCTCTTCAGGAGGGCCTCGAGGCCCGATAGGCCGGCACCGGACAGATCGGTCATCTTGTCGCTAGGAGGCATGCGTGATTGCTCTTTCGTTCCGCCGTCCACGGCCGGTCGGCGGCGGCGGCGGGGCGGCGGGCACGCCCGAAAAACATAATCTGACCATCTTCATCACAAGAGAGTGTTTCTCAATCAGCAACGTGGGCCTTATATTCACCCCCATGACAACTCTCAGTCAAACGAGCGACGACATCGTCCAACGCCTCGAGGCGGCGGCCGAGCGTATCAAGCGGGTCCACCAGGCGACGGCTTCCGTCATCTTCGGGCAGGACGTGGTTATCGAGCGCACGCTGGTGACGCTGCTTTCCGGCGGCCATGCGCTGCTGATCGGCGTTCCCGGTCTCGCCAAGACGAGCCTCGTGGAAGC
>JAGRKR010000339.1 GCA_020442225.1 Hyphomicrobiaceae bacterium
AGCATGAGCCCGGGATCGGCGCGCACGCAAAGCGGCCACGCGCGCCGCTCAAAGCCTCGCATCATCCGCACGATGCGCGATGTGCGGGCCGGCATCGCCCATCTGAGCGAGGCGTGTCCGCACATGCGCGCGGTCCATGCCTTGGCGGGTGATCCGCCGCTGCGCCGCCGCGCGGCCGGCTTCGAAGGGCTCGCCCGCATCGTCGTCGGCCAGCAGCTTTCCATCGCCAGCGCCAACGCCATCTGGACGCGCACGCAAGCACTCGCCATCCCGTTCACGCCACTCCGCCTGCTGGCGCTCGACGACTCTGCGCTCGCCGGGGCCGGGCTGTCGCGGCCGAAGATCCGCACCTTGCGCGCCGCGGCGACCGCCGTCGCCGAGGGCGCGGTCGATCTCGATGCGCTCGAGACGCTGCCGGACGAGGGGGTGCACGAGGTGCTCACCGCCGTGCATGGCATCGGACCCTGGACGGCCGACATCTATCTGTTGTTCTGCCTGGGCCGGGCGGATGCCTGGGCGGCAGGCGATCTGGCGCTGCAGGTGGCGGCCAAGTCGGCGTGCGGTCTGGCGGCGCGGCCCAGTCAGGGCGAGTTGCTCGAGATCGCGGAGCGGTGGCGGCCATGGCGGGGCGTGGCGGCGCGCCTGCTCTGGTCCTACTATAAGGTGTTGCAGGAGGGGCGGTCCGGTCTGCCGGTTTGAGCGGGCAGGGTGCGGCTCCGTAGACTTGCGGACGTGATTTTTTTTGACGCCGACCCACTCTGAACCGAGGAAGCCGGCTGCCGCTCACGCGCGCGAAGCAGCCGTCTTGTGCGTCGATCTCGAGCGAGCGCACCCCAGGGAGAACGCGATGACACTCAAAGGCCCGAGACTGGAGCCGGAGGCGGGCCCCGCCGACAGCCTCGTCGTGTTGCTGCACGGCTATGGCGCCAGCGGCGACGACCTCATCGCGCTCGGCGAGCAATGGCGGCCACTGATGCCGCGCACGGCGTTCGTGGCGCCGCATGCGCCGGAGCGGCTGCCCATGGGGGGCATGGCCGGCTTCCAGTGGTTCCATCTGACCATGCGCGATGCCGGCGAATACTGGCGCGGCGTGACCAAGGCGGCGCCGGCGCTCGAAGCCTTCCTCGCCGCCGAGTTGATGCACTACGGGCTCACCGGCGAGCGTCTGGCGCTCGTCGGTTTCAGCCAGGGCACGATGATGGCGCTGCACGTGGGGCTGCGCACCAGGCTCGCACCGGCTGCCATTCTCGGCTACTCCGGCATGATCGCGGGGCCCGAGCATCTGGTGGCGGAAATGCGCAATACGCCGCCCGTGCTGCTGGTGCACGGCGACCAGGACGAGGTCATCCCGGTGGAGGCCATGGTCATGACGCGCGAGGCGCTGCTCGAGGCGGGCCTGACGCCGGAGTGGCACGTCAGTCCCGGCGTCGGCCACGGCATCGACGAGGCCGCGCTGGCGCACGGCGGCCGCTTCCTGCGCTGGGCGCTCGGTGGTCGTCGCTGAGGCGGCGCTCTACGGCTCGAGCTCGGCGTCCCAGTAGAGATAGTCGAGCCAGCTCTCGTGCAGGAAGTTCGGCGGGAACAACCGCCCGTTGCGATGCAGCTCGTAGACCGTCGGGCGATAGGGCGCCTGCGCCGGCCGCATGCCAGCGACTTCCGGCATGACGCCGCCCTTGGCCAGATTGCAGGGCGCGCAGGCAGCCACCACGTTCTCCCACCGCGTCTGCCCGCCGAGTGCGCGGGGAATGAGGTGGTCGAACGTCAAGTCTTCCTTCGAGCCGCAATACTGACAGGTAAAGCGGTCGCGCAGGAAGACGTTGAAGCGCGTGAAGGCCGGATACAGCGCCGGCCGCACATAGGTCTTCAAGGACACAACGCTCGGCAGCCGCATCTCGAAAGATGGACTGCGCACGTACCGGTCGTATTCGGAGACGATGTTCACACGGTCGAGGAACACCGCCTTCACCGTCTCCTGCCAATTCCACAAGGAGAGCGGGTAGTAGCTGAGCGGCCTGAAATCCGCATTCAGAACCAAGGCTGGAAACGTCTCCGGCATCGCGACATGAGCGGTCACGGTCGTGCGTCCTATCGGTTGCTGAACGTAGGTCGAGACACACCTCTCTTTTGCATTGCACGGGTGACATACTAGCCGTGCGTGTCAGTGCTGTGAAGTCGCCAGTCCCGCGGTGCAAGCGCTTGTGGACGCGGATGCGGCTTTGCGGCAGCAGCCCGCAAAGGCTACTGGATCGGCCGCCATCGCAGGTCTAACATGGTGGTTCGGCCCGCCGGTACGTCCAGCGACGGGTCCTTTGATCCCGGAATCATCAAGGGGGACTGCCGTGTCGACCACGGATCAGCTCGGCGCGCCGCCGTCGCGGGGTTTCAGGGAGCACGGGCCGGCGCTGCTGGTGGCGCTCGGTCACGGGGCCACGCACTGGAATCTGGCGCTGCTCTATATGCTGCTGCCGTTCATCGCCCGCGAGCTCGGCCTGTCCTACACCGAGACCGGCATCCTCATGACCTTCTACCACGGCTCGTCCTTCGCGGCGAACGTCGGGTCGGGCGCCGTCGTCGACATCTCCGGGCGGCGCGTCGTCGTACAGGCGGGCGCCCTTGTCGTGGGCGGCGCGGCGCTGTTCGCCATGGGGCTGGCGGCCAACGTCTTCTGGCTGGCGATCCCCGTGATGCTGATCGCCATGACCAACAACATCTGGCACCCCGCGGCGATCTCCTACCTGTCGCGCCTTTATCCGAACGGGCGCGGCTTCGCGCTGTCCATTCACACGCTCGGCGCCAGCTTCGGCGACATTCTCGCGCCGGCGGTCGGCGCGCTGCTGCTGCTCGCGCTCTCCTGGCGGGGCGTGACGATGGTGGCGGCGCTGCCGGTGTTCGCCATCGCCGTGATCCTGCTCGTGGTGCTCACCGAGATCCGCAACGACAACCCGGCCGGTGCGCCCGGCGGCGGTAAGCTCGGCCACTACCTGCACGGCCTGCGCGGCCTCGTGCAGAACAAGGCCGTGCTGGCGCTCTGCCTGCTGGCGGGCTTCCGCTCCATGGTCCAGAACGGCATGCTCATGTTCATCCCGCTCTATCTGGTGGGTGCGCTCAATGCCGGACCGAAGCTGGTGGGTTTCGCCGCCATCGCCATTCAGATCGGCGGCGTCGTCGCCGGGCCGGTGGCGGGGGCCTGGTCGGACCGCATCGGCCGCCAGCCCGTGGTGCTCGTCGGCCTCGTCGCCACGACGCTGCTGGTCGGCTCGCTCGCCATCGTCAAGGGCGCGGTCCTGTTCGTGACCATGGTGTTCCTGCTCGGTTTCGCGCTCTTCGCCGTCCGGCCGGTGGTTCAAAGCTGGATGATCGACATGACGCCGAAGCATCTCGACGGCTCGGCCATCAGCCTGCTGTTCGGCAGCCAGTCCGGCATGACCATGCTGGTGCCGATCGTCGGCGGCATAATCGCCGACACCTGGGGCATCGGCAGCGTCTTCTATTTCCTGACCGCCACGGTCCTCTGCGCCACCCTCATCGCCGCCGTCATGCCGAGCGGGAAGGTGGAGAGGGGGTAGTGG
>JAGRKR010000034.1:0-3970 GCA_020442225.1 Hyphomicrobiaceae bacterium
GTCCCGGCTCTGCGACCTGGCGAAAAACGGCGAAATACTGCTCTCGCATCGCGCGCGCACCCTCCTCGCCGACGACATCGAGGCCGAGTCGCTCGGAGAGCTGAAGCTCGACGGCCTGCGCCAGCCCGTCGTCGTGCACCGCCTCACGGCCATGACCGGATAGGCGCCAAGCCCTCGCGCAACACCACCTTCCAATTGCTTTCGCGCTGCCCTGGGGAATTCGTCCACGCGCTGTGAGCTTTGTCACTTCGGATCCGCAAGATCGCTCCCACATCCCCGTCAACAACGACGACGATCAAGATCGGGAGCAGGTCATGCTAAGCCCTCAGGATATTGCCGACCGCCAGCTTTCCTGGCGCGATGTCGTAGCAGGTTGGTTGTTCGCCGCCTCGTTCTTTTGCCTCGTGGCGTTCGTGCTGGCGGCATCAGTCCACCCGTTCACTGAGCAGGCCACGTCCGAGGTCCTGCATCCGACTTCGAACATGTCGCATGCCGTCCTCGTGCAGCGATGGGTTCATGTCGAGCGCGAGCCCGAGTGAGTGCGCGATCATCGCGACTTGAAGGTCTCAGGTGACCGTGCTTGGGACAGGGGCGCGGTAGCAACGGCTGTTACCCGCCGCCACCCGCACACATCCAGGAGGTCAGCGCCCAGGAGATCCGCCTCAAGGACTGGCTGCATCCGGTCCAGGGCGTCGCGTCGAAATGTCTGTCGAGTTGGCTCGGATGGCGCCGCACGATCGTGCGCGCCGACGCTCGCCTCACCCCACCCAACGTCATCGGGCATGCCACGGCAGCTTGAGACGCTATATCAGATCCGAACAGAGCATCGACCTTCCGCCTCACTTTTGTACCGAGAACCGCGCCGAAGGATTGCCCCCTCCCCCAACGAGCGGTCCCCGACCCGAGACCAGAGAAGCGGATCTCGAGCGCGCCACCTCATTCATTGTCGGCTGATTGCAGATGCTTGATGATGGTTTCCGTCGCTGGCGGCCTCTGCCCCTTCGGCCAATGGGAGCGAAACATTCATGCCTGCACAGCGCGGATGCTCGGCCTATTCTCCGACTTCTGCAATTGGTCCCTCAGGGCTGAAGTGGTCTTCCTGTGCGACGATCGACCTGACTTTCCTGGCGCCCTCTTGCGCCGCTCCAGGCGCCGTCTCGACGGCGGCCGTGTCGGCGAGCAACGCCTCCCCGCGCCCATAGACGAGATGGTGGAGTGACTTGCTGCCGTCGCCGCGGACGCTCGCCGCCCCCTGCACCCGGCAGCGCTGCCCGATGCGCGCCGGCGAGTGCACTGCTGATCGGCCCTCGATGGGAGGCGCCTTTTCGGACAGCTCGACGGTAGCGACGGACACTGGCAGGCCGGACCGTTGACCTGTTAGGCTGTTCACGAGGCTAGCCTCTGGATGAGCCTTGCACAGCGCCACCTGACTGAACTGACTGATACGGGGGTCCAATGTCTCGACATCTCGCCTCGCCATCGTTTTCGCGCAAGCCGACCACGCGGCGAGTGGCGGCGGGGCTTTGGGGCTCGCTGTCGGCTCTTGTCGTCTTCAGCCTGGTGCTCACCGACCCCGCCGCATCGCAGCGGCGCGGAGGTCGCACTGCAAAAATGCCCGCTGTCTCCACGGCAGACGTGAAGTTGGAGCGGATCAATGAGCGCGTGGCGGCCGTCGGCTCCGGACGAGCGCGCCTCCAAGTGACCGTGACCACACGCATCTCAGGCGTCGTCGAAAGGGTATATTTTGAGCCGGGCCAGCGGGTGTCCCTCGGCGATCCACTGGTCGCCTTCGCCTCCAGGCCGGAACAGATCGCGGTCGAGACTGCCGAGGCACAACGTGCCCAAGCTGCCGGCGTCGTCGCACGATACAAGCAGCTCAGCGATACCTCCGTGTCCCGAGCCGCACGCGCCGAGGCGGAGACCGCACTCAAGATCGCCGACGCCGCGGTCCGGCGCGCCCGCGAGGATCTTGCCCGCATGACGGTGCGCGCGCCGTTCAATGGCGTCATCGGCCTCACCAACATTCAGATCGGCGACTATGTTGCCGTAGGTACGCCCATCGCCCCACTCGATGACCGCTCTGCGCTGCTCATAGACTTCACCGTTCCCGAGGCCTACTCGAGTGCGATGAAGAAGGGTTTGCCCGTGCGCGCGAACCCCATCACCCGTACCGGGGAAACCTACAATGGTGTAGTCGCGGCGGTCGGTACGCGCATCGATCCTGTGTCCCGAACGCTTTCGGTGCGCGCCGAAATTCCGAACCCGAACCTGACACTCATTCCCGGCTCGACGTTCTCGGTCAGCGTGCGACTGACGGGGACGAGCGCGCCGGTCGTGCCGTCACTCGCGGTGCAATGGGACCGGCGCGGCGCCTACGTTTGGCGCGTGAAGGACAAGAAGGTGGAACGCGTCAGCGTCGCCATTCTCTCCCGCGAGTCCGACAGGGTGTTGCTCGATGCCAAGCTCGGCGCGGGCGACGTCGTCGTGCACGAGGGGGGTGATCTGCTGCGTGAGGGCCAGGTCGTGAAAGTGACGACGACCCTGACGGCTTCCGAGTAGCCAAACCCGGCGCCAAGCCACAGGAGCCTTCAATGCCCGATCGGCAACGCGAGCGCGATGATGGTGGATGGGTCGGCGTCTTCGTCCGGCGGCCGGTGCTCGCGGTCGTACTCAATCTACTGATCATCGTTGCCGGATTTGCGGCTCTCCAGGGCATCGAGATCCGCGAGTTGCCCGACGTCGATCGACCCGTCGTCACGGTGCGCACCAGCTATCCCGGCGCAACCCCGGAAAGCATCGACGCACAAATCACCGCCATCATCGAGAGCGCCGTATCGCGCGTGCCGGGCGTTGCATCGATTTCATCGAATTCGTCGTTTGGCCAGAGCCGCGTCGTCATCGAGTTTACCAGCAGAACCAAGCTTGATAGCGCAGCGATGGATGTGCGCGACGCCGTCGCCAACATCGTCTCGCAGTTGCCGAAGGATCTGAAGGAACAACCTCGCGTGCTGAAAGCGGACGCGGATGCCTCTCCAATCATGCGCCTCTCGGTCTCGTCCGCGACACTCTCCGAAGCGAAGCTGACAGACCTCGTCACCAACGTGATCGAGGAGCGCCTGGCCGCCGTGGGGGGTGTCGCGTCGGCCACCGCATATGGCCTGAGAAAGCGCATCATCGAGGTGCGCGTATCGCAGGTCGCTCTGGCGGCCCGCGGCTTGACCCTCGCAGACCTCACGGCAGCGATATCGAAGGCGACGCTGACAGCGCAGTCGGGTTCTCTCGAGAGCGCGACGCAGCAACTCCTCGTGCGGGCCGAGGCGCCCGTGGCGACGCCCGGGGATGTGAGCGCGCTCGAACTCAACGCCCAGACGAGGGTCGGCGACGTCGCATTCGTCAGGTGGGCCTTCGAGGAAGCGACGGCGATCACCCGTCTCGATGGCAGGCGCGCGATCGGCGTCGAGATCGTGCGTCAGGCCCAATCCAACACGATCGCCATATCGCAAGGCATACGCGCCGCGATCTCCGAGCTCAAGCGCAGCCTGCCGGCTGGCGTCGATCTTGCGGTGACGTCGGATGACGCCGTATTTATTCGCTCGTCGATCGAGGAGGTGGTCACGAGCCTCGTGCTCGCCACCATCATCGTTGTTCTGGTGATCCTTGTCTTCATGCGGTCCTGGCGGGCGACGGTCGCGCCGGCGCTCGCGATCCCGGTCTCCCTGGTTGGCACCTTCGCCGCGATCTGGATGGCCGGCTTCTCGATCAATATTCTCACGCTCCTCGCCTTGGTCGTCGCCACCGGCCTGGTCGTCGACGATGCAATCGTCGTTGTGGAGAACATCGCACGCCGACGCGCCATGGGCCTGGGACCGCGCGCAGCCGCCGTCGTTGGCACGCGTGAGATCGTATTCGCCGTGCTCTCGACGACGGCGACGCTTGCCGCGGTCTTCGTTCCCATCTCGTTCCTTCCGGG
>JAGRKR010000034.1:4123-7065 GCA_020442225.1 Hyphomicrobiaceae bacterium
CTGGCTGGCCGCACGCTATTCCCATGCTCTCGACCTCGCGATTCTCTGGCGCTATCAGGTGGTGATCGCAAGTCTCGCGTTTGCGGCGGCTGCCTGGCTTGCCCTTGTTCTTGTCCAGCGTGAGATCACGCCGACAGAGGATCGTGGCCTTCTCCTCGTCAGGCTCACGACACAGCAGGGCAGCAACCTGACCTACAATGCGGCGAAGGTCGCCGCTGTCGAGCGTCTGCTCGGCGAGTTGAAGGAGAAGGGCGAGGTAACCGGCGTGCTCGCCATGATCGGACGGGGGGCGACAAATCGCGCATTCGTCGTCGCGACGCTCGCGCCGTGGTCGGCCCGCAAGCGCAGCCAACAGCAGATCCAGGCCGAGCTGACAGAGCGGCTCGCTCGCATCCCCGGTCTCTCGGCAACTGTCCTTGCCCCCAATAGTCTGGGCATCCGGGGCGGCGGCCAGGGCCTGCGCTTCGCAATCGCTGGCCGTGATTATGCCAAACTCGCCGACGCAGCGACCGTCATCGCCGGGCGGCTGTCCGAGGCCCCCGAGTTCCGCGGCGCGCGCACTGATTTCGACACCACGCAGCCGCAGCTATCGGTCCGCATCAATCGTGAGGCAGCTACCAAGCTCGGCGTGCCGATCGAAGCCATAACCAGCCTCATCAGCACGATGGTCGACTATGGCAAGGCCGCCGATCTGTTCATCGGTGACGACATCGTGGAGATCCAAGTGAAGGCAGGCGGTCGGCCGATCAACGATCCTTCCGATCTTGCAAACCTCTTCGTGAAGACCAGCGATGGCAGCTTCGTCACACTCTCGGCGCTGGTTTCGATCAAAGAGATCGCCATCGCGCCGACTCTCGCTCGCGAGGATCGCCGACGCGCCGTACCGGTCACGGCTGCACTCGCAGATGGCGTGGTGCTGTCCGAGGCGATCGCCGCCATGCGCAGGATTGCCGGCAAGGTGCTTGCCCCCGACATGTCCATCGTACTACTCGGCGAGGCGCGGACGCTTTCCGAGACTTCAAAGAGTACGGGGCTCGTCTTCGGCATCGCGCTGCTGATCGTCCTCCTGGTGCTCGCCGCCCAGTTCGAGAGCGTGGTGAGCGCGCTCGTCATCCTGTCCACCGTCCCGTTCGGCCTCGCCGCGGCGATCTTTGCCATCGTTGCAACCGGCGGCACGCTCAACGTGTACAGTCAGATCGGCCTCGTTCTGCTCGTCGGCGTGATGGCCAAGAACGGCATCCTCATCGTCGAGTTCGCCAATCAGCTCCGCGACGAGGGGCGCACTGTCGACGAGGCGATCCGGGAGGCGGCAACTGTCCGGCTGCGGCCGGTGATGATGACCATGGCGTCAACCGTGCTCGGCGCCCTGCCGCTCGTGTTCGCTACCGGCGCCGGTGCCGAGGCACGCCTGGCCCTCGGCTGGGTCATCATCGGCGGCCTCGGGTTCGCGACGGTCTTCACGCTGTTCCTGACACCGGTGGCATTCCATCTTCTTGCGCCGCTGTCGAAGCCGCGGGCGGACGAGGCTCGGCGACTGCTCGACGAGATGGATGCGGCGACACCTTCCTCTCTCCAGTGAGAGGGACCCGGCGAGCCATAGCCCCAAGCTGTTTGCGGCGGATGCGCGGCCCGTTCGGCTGTCGGCCGGCCGTCGAGCCGGACCCGCTCGCACGACCGCGCGTCTGCACGCAATGATGCGGCCTCAGCCGTCCGTCAGCGTGGGGATTGGCGCTCCGGCTCAGGACGCCGGGTCCGCCTCGCCTGCCCGCGCGGTGACGCAGAGGCCGCCGTGGAACACGCGGCTTGCGCGGATGTCGGCTTCGTCGATGGCCGAGAGGGCCGCGGCGTCGAGCGGCCCCGCCGCCGTCTCCAGCAGGCGGCTCGCCTGCCGGAGGCGTGCCCGGTCGAGCGCATTTCGAATCGAGCGGGCATTGGCGAACTGGGGCTGCCGGCGGCGGTGAGCGATGTACTCGGCCATAGCCGCACGGGCCGCCGGTGTCAGGCGATAGCTCTGCGCGGCAAGCATCGTCTCGGCGATGTGCAGCAGCTCGGCGTCGGTGTAGTCGGGAAACGCGATGTGATGGGCGATGCGCGAGCGAAAGCCCGGGTTCGACGCGAAGAACCTGTCCATGCGGTCGCCATAGCCAGCGAGGATCACGACGAGGTCGTCGCGGTTGTTCTCCATCACCTGCAGGATCTCGATCGCCTCCTGCCCATAGTCGCGCTCGTTGTCGGGCCGATAGAGATAGTAGGCCTCGTCGATGAAGAGCACGCCGCCCATCGCCCGCTTCAGAACCTCCTTGGTCTTCGGCGCGGTGTGACCGATGTACTGGCCGACGAGATCGTCGCGCGTCACCGAGACGAGGTGTCCCTTGCGCACGTAGCCGAGCTTGTGCAGCAGACCGGCCATCTTGAGCGCGACGGTCGTCTTGCCGGTGCCGGGATTGCCGCTGAAGCTCATGTGCAGCGTCGGCGTATCGGCGGACAGCCCGAGACGCTGGCGAGCCCGGTCGACGAGCAGCAACGCCGCGATGTCCCGGATGCGTTGCTTGACGGGCCGCAGCCCCACGAGCTCGGCGTCGAGCTCGGCCAAGATCTCCGCCACGCCAGAGGAGCGCAGATCCCCGGCGAGATCGACGGTTGCAGCGCCCGCGGCGGGCTCGTCATCGTCCGACATCGTGGTCGCGTTCATCGCGTCACCCGCGCACCGGTTTCCAGGAGTAGGCCTGCGCGCGCCCGCGCACATCGACACGGGTCATGTCGAGCTTGGGCTCGACCTCCGGCCGATTGACGATGAAGGACATGCGGACCGTCTCCCACCCGCGCGTGGAATCGAAAGCGTTGAGGCGGATATACGCCTGCGGATGCGCCTGCCGGCAGGCGTCGAGCTCCATCATCACGCCCTTGGCGTCACGCAAATCGAACATCGGGTTGCCCCACAT
>JAGRKR010000340.1 GCA_020442225.1 Hyphomicrobiaceae bacterium
TTGCCGATGCCGGGCTCGCCGCCGATCAGCAGGACCGAGGCGGGAACCAGGCCGCCGCCGGTGACGCGATCGAGTTCGGCGAGGCCGGTCGCCGTGCGGGCGGTCTCGGTATCCTTGCCCTGCAGAGTTTCGAGCTTCGCCGGCCGGCCCTTGGTGGCGCGCGCGAGCCCCGTGCCGGGCACGGAGGGGGCGGCGGTCTCCTCGACCATGGTGTTCCAGTCGCCGCAGCCCGGACACTTGCCGGCCCAGCGCGGCGAGACGGCCCCGCAGCTCTGACAGACGTAGGTCGACTTGGCGGCCTTGGCCATGATCGGATGCGGACCTCAGAGAGTGCGACGTGCGAGGCGTGGACCGAGCCGGGTCAACACCTCGTAGCAATTCGTGCGGGCGCGGCGCGCCATGTCGTCGATCGTCGTATGCGAGCCGAGCAACTCGGCAAAGGCGCCGCGGCAAGCGGCTGCCGCGGGCACGTCGGTAACGTCGAGCGTGATGAGATCCATCGAGACGCGCCCGACCCACGGGGCGGCATGGCCGCCGATCCGGGCCGTCAAGCCGGGCTCGTCGTTGGTGGTGCTGAGCGCGCGCAGAATGCCATCGGCATAGCCGGCCGCGACGGTGGCGATGCGCGAGGGGCGCGCGACCCTGTAGGTCTCGTTGTAGCCGATGGTCTCGCCCGCCGGTACCTCGCGCACCTGGAGGATGCGGGCCTCGAGGCGGACGACGGGACGCATCGGGTTGGGACCGGTCTCGATGACGTGGCCACCGTAAAGCGCAATTCCCGGACGCACGAGGTCGTAGCGATAGGCGCCGGCAAGCTGCGTTCCCGCGGAATTGCCGAGGGAGGCCGGTGCCGGCGGCAATTGCGCGCGCAGCGCGTCGAAGAGCTGGCGCTGGGCCTCGGTCTTGGGGTTCTCGATCTCCTCGCCGGACGCCAGATGGCTGAGGACGAGCTGGATGTCGAGCTGGTGCAGCAGCTCGGGGCTGGCGGCCAGCGCCGCGACCTCGGCCGGCGGCAGCCCCAGCCTGTTCATACCCGTATCGACATGGACGCCGGCCGGCGCGCCCCTGGGGCCGAGCGCCCGCACCCATTCCTCGATCTCGGCGCGGCTGCCGAGCGCCGGGCGCACGTCGGCGCCCTGCTCGCGCAACGCGGCGAAGCGCGGCGCGGCGCCGGCCAGCAGGCCATCGAGCACGTAGATAGTGGCGCGCGGCGCGAGGCCGGCCAGCCGCTCGGCCTCCGACAGCGCCGCGACGAAGAAGGTGGTGCAGCCGGCCCCCAGCAGCGCCGGCACGACGTTGACGAGGCCCAGACCGTAGGCGTCAGCCTTGACGACGCCGGCACAGTGCGCGGGTGCCGCATGCGAGGCCAGCCAGCGGTAGTTCGCCTGCAGGGCGGCCGTGTCGATCGACAACACGGCGCGCTCGCCGGGTGCCCGATCGTCGCGTGCACCAGCCTGTTCAGACGCGGCGTGCTGGCCGTTTCCGCTCACTCATGGCGCTCCGGCAGATAGTCCTCATGGGCGAGATTGCCGAAGCGGGTGTAGGCGCCCTCGAAGGACAGCGTGACCGTCCCGACGGGGCCATGGCGCTGCTTGGCGATGATGACCTCGGCCTTGCCGGTCACACGCGCGAACTCCTCCTGCCACTTCAGGAACTCCTCGACGTTGCTCTCGGCGGGCTTGCGCCGCTCCACGTAATACTCCTCGCGGAAGACGAACATGACGACGTCGGCATCCTGCTCGATCGAGCCGGACTCGCGCAAGTCGGCGAGCTGCGGACGCTTGTCGTCGCGCTGCTCGACGGCGCGTGAGAGCTGCGAGAGGGCGATGATGGGGATCTCCAGCTCCTTGGCGAGCGCCTTGAGGCCGGTCGTGATCTCGGTCACCTCCTGCACGCGGCCTTCACCAGCACGCCTGGAGCCGGAGAGGAGCTGCAGATAGTCCACGACGAGCACGTCGAGCCCTTTCTGACGCTTGTGCTTGCGCGCGCGGGCGGCGAGCTGGGCGACGGAGATGCCGCCGGTCTGGTCGATGAAGAGCGGCATGGCGGCCATTTCCTGGGCCTTCTGAGCGAGCCGGCGGAACCCCGTCTCGTCGATCATGCCGCGCCGGATCTGCTCGGATGGAATCTCCGTCTGCTCGGCGACGATACGCGTGGCCAGCTGCTCCGCCGACATTTCCAGCGAGAAGAAGCCGACGATGCCGCCCTCGAGGGTCTTGCTGGTACCGTTCGGCTGCTCCTCCGCCTTGAAGGCGCGCGCCACGTTGAAGGCGATGTTGGTGGCGAGGGCGGTTTTGCCCATGGACGGACGGCCGGCGAGAATGATCAAGTCGGAACGCTGCAACCCGCCCATGCGATTGTCGAGGTCCCGCAGGCCCGTGGCGATGCCGGACAGGCCGCCTTCACGCTGATAGGCGGCGCTGGCCATTTCCACCGCGTGCGTCAGTGCTGTGCCGAAGCTCAGGAACCCCTTGCCGTACTTCTCCGTCTCGGCGAGCGCGTAGAGGCGGTTCTCGGCCTCCTGGATCTGCGCCTCGGGGGGGTGGTCGATCGGGCTGTCGAAGGCCGTGTTGACGAGATCCTCGCCGATCAGGATGAGCTCGCGGCGGGTGAACAGATCGAGGATCGTGCGCCCGTATTCCTCGGCATTGATGATCGTGGTGGCGCTCGCCGCCAGACGCCCGAGGTACTGCGGCACCGTCAGGTTGGCGTCGATTGGCTCGGCGTTGTCGAAATAGGTCTTGACCGTGACCGGCGTCGCTGGCTTGCCGGCGTAGATGAGCTTGGCGATCGTCTCGAAGATCTGCTGGTGCAGGGGATCGAAGAAGTGGTGCGCCTGCAGGAACCCCGAGACCCGGTCGTGGGCCTCGTTGTTCACGAGAATGGCGCCGAGCAGGGCCTGCTCGGCTTCGATATTGTGGGGCGCCTGGCGGACCGGAAGGTCCTCGCCGGCGGCGATCTGCTTGAGACGCTCGGTCTGGAGAAGTGCTGTCTGTGCCATGGCGGGCAAGCTACCCGATTCCTCCCCTCGCCCGGGATCGCCGATTCGCTGCCGCGCGCGATCTTCCCCGCTATGCACACACCGAAAACTTAGCGCTTGGCTGTGGAGTTGAGGTCGCAGTCGGCTCTGCTACTCGCCCGCCATGCGGTGTGCGCCGCCGTCGAGCCGGTCGAGCCCGGCCAGCCGGGCTTCCTCCCTGGCAATATAGGCGCGGGTCAGGGGCAGCGTGTCGATCCGTCTGGCAAGCTGGATCTGCAACACGACGAGATGCTGGTGCCGGAAGGCGACCTCCGAGCCGGCGAGGTAGAACTCCCACATGCGGCAGAACCGTTCGTCGCGGATGGCCGCGGCGCGCGACCAGTTGGCGAGGAAGCGCTCGCGCCAGTGCCGGAGCGTCTCGGCATAGTGGAGCCTGAGCACCTCGACGTCGGTGGTGAGCAGGCCCGAGCGCTCGATGGCCGGCATCACCTCGCTCAGCGCAGGGATGTAGCCGCCGGGGAAGATGTACTTGGCGATGAACGGATTCGTCACCGACGGGCTGTCGGAGCGGGCGATGGTGTGGACGAGAGCCACGCCGCTGTCCGACAGCAGGGCGCCGATTTGCTGGAAGTAGGTGTCGTAGTGGTTGATTCCGACGTGTTCGAGCATGCCGACGGAGACGATTCGATCGAACGTGCCGGTGACCTTGCGAAAGTCTTCGAGCGCGAAGTGCACGCGCCGCGCGAGGCCGGCGGCGTCAGCCCGCGCCTCGGCCAGACGAAGCTGCTCCGTGCTGAGCGTGATGCCGGTGACCGAGAGGCCGTAGTGCCGCGCAAGGTAGAGGGCGAGGCCGCCCCAGCCGCAGCCGATGTCGAGCACCGTCTGGCCGGGACCGAGCGCGAGCTTGGCGGCGATGTGGCGCTTTTTGGCCCGCTGCGCGTCCTCGAGACCGTCGCATCCCTCGGCGAAATATCCGCAAGAATACTGCCGGTCGGCGTCGAGGAAGAGAGCGTAGATGCTGGCGTCGATGTCGTAGTGATGGGCGACGTTGCGGCGCGCCCGGCGGAGGGTGTTGAGCTGCTGGAGGCGGCGGCCGCTCTTGCGCACGCGGTCGAGGACGCCGGCCCAGCGCGGCAGCGGACCCGCGCCGAGATTGCCGACGAGACGGTCGAGGACGTCGTAGATGCGCCCGCCTTCGACGCTGAGGGTGCCGTCCATATAGGCTTCGCCCAGGACGAGCTGCGGGCTCAGCGCCAGACGGCGCTCGGTTCTGCGATCGTGGATGACGAGGGTGAGCGGTGGACCCGTGCCGTCGCCGAAGCTGTGCCGGCGGCCGCGCGCATCGACGACTTCGAGCCGGCCGGACCGTACGACGCTGGCGAACAACAGGCGAAGCGGTTGCCACATGACGAACGCCCCTGGCCGCTCCAAGTGTCGGCCTGACGAAGGTCAATCGGTTCCACCAACCCCTATTGGCGGAAAGCCTAGCAAACTGTGAGAGCTTTGCAAGCCGCGGCGGCTCCGTACCGACGGACGCACACGGAGCGCGGCGGGGCGTCGGCCGGCTCAGGCGGAGAGGTGGAGCACGACCTCGCGCACGTGGGGTCTGCGGCGGTGCTCGAAGAGATAGAGCCCCTGCCAGGTGCCGAGCAGCAGGCGGCCGCGGGCGGCGGGAATGGCGAGCGAGGTCTGTGTCAGCGCGGCCTTGATGTGGGCGGGCATGTCGTCCGCGCCCTCCTGGCGATGCACGAGATAGCTCATGCTCGGATCATCGGCCGCCGGCACGAGGCGGGCGAAGAAGGCCTGGAGATCGCGGCAGACGTCCGGATCGGCGTTCTCCTGGACGAGCAGCGAGCAGGAGGTATGCCGCACGAAGACCGTGAGCAGGGCGGCGTCCTCCGGATGTCGAGAAACGAAGTCCTGTGCCGGCCCGGTGAATTCGTAGAGCCCCGGCCCGGACGTCTCGATCGTCAGGATCGTCTGCGGCACGGCACGCTCACTCGAACAGGGTGTCGCCGCCGAGGTCGATGATCTGACGCGCCTTGATCAGGGCAAAGCGGCACGCCTCGTCGTGCGACGGGAAGCGGTCGGCGCGCACGAAGCGGTGAACCTTGCGCTCGCCGTCGACGAGACGCGAGATGACGCCGGCGACCTGGAACTGGCCTTCCTCGGGATAGGGGGCCGCCTCGATGGTGTGACCGTTGTACTCCTCGGTCACGCTCGGCCCGGCCACGGCCGCGGCCGCCTCCGAGCGTCCGAACAGGGCTTTCCAGAACGACATGTGACACGGCTCCGCCGGCAAGTGACTGCGTGTGAGTATAGGAGAACCCAGGCGAATGTGCGAGGGCGAGGCCCGCTCCGCCCTACTTGAGCATCAGCAGCACGGCCGCGACGGCGGAGACGAGCGGAATGCCGATGAAGATCGCCGCCTTGATGAGCAGGAAGCGGATCGCGTTGGTGGTGTCGGGGCTCTTGCTCAAGGGACGGCCTCCGACAGTTGCGGCCACTGCTGCGG
>JAGRKR010000341.1 GCA_020442225.1 Hyphomicrobiaceae bacterium
CAGCGCCTCGCGGAAGCGGTTCTTGATCCAGACGCCGTCATAGGGCAGCGCCACGCGGTCGGGCTTCTCCTGGCGCACCTTGACCACGATCAGCACCGGGCCCTGCCCGCCATGGATGCTCTCGACGGCCTTGGCGAGGTCGCTTTCCGTGCGCGCGGTGGCCGTCACCGGAAAGCCGCTCGCCTTGGCGATGCCCGCGATGTCGACGCCGTAGCCGGTGGCGGCCTTCTGCATGCCGGTTTCGCCGTAGGCCTCGTTGTCCAGCACGACGACGGCCAGATTCTTCGGGCGCATGACCGCGATTGTGGCGAGCGAACCCGCCGTCATCAGCAGCTCGGCGTCACCGACGAAGTTCAGGACGCGACGCTCGGGTTGCGCCAGCGCGAGGCCGAGCGCGACGCTGGAGGCGCAACCCATGGCGCCTCGCAGGTAGAAATTGAGGTTCCGCTCCTTGGCGGCGGCGACATCGCCGGTCGGTGTGCCGACGCTGGCGACGATGAGAGCATCGTCGGCGAGCGCGTCTAGGATCTTGCGCGCGGCATTGCGGCGCTCGAGAACCTGGCCCTTTGCTGTGCTCATCTGGTCCTCTTACTTCGTGAATTTCTTGGCGCCGATCAACTGCTGCGAGAGCAGCAGCGCGACACGGTTGTGCCCCTGGAAGGCATAGGTGATGGCGTTCTCGAGCACGGGGCGGACATCGGCCGCATGCTTGACGTCGTAGCAGACGACGCCCATCGCCTCGAGCGACGGCCGCACGGCGTGGCCCATCGGCATCTGCCAGCGCTGTCCTTCGCCGAACTCGCCGCGCATGGCGACCAGCATCAGCAGCGGGAATTGGCAGACCGCCGGCAGCGACAGTGCGTTGATGCAGTTGCCGACGCCGGACGACTGCATGAGGATCACTGCCTTCTGGCCGCCGAGCCAGGCTCCGCAGGCGAGGCCGATGCCTTCCATCTCCGTCGTCATGGGCACCGCGTTCATGCGGTTGTCCTCACGGCAGAGATCGATCACCCGGGCATGGCCCGCGTCCGGAACATAGGACACCTGCTGGATGTCGTTTTCCGTGAAAATCTTGTGAATGTCGTCGCGCCAGTCTGTCATGCGCTCCCCTCGTTTGTTTGCCCGCCGATCTTAATTCGCTCGTCCGGCGCTCACAAGCCAAGCCTTGCACGGGAGGCCGCGGGCGGGCGGACGGGGTGCGCCGGCTCGCGCGCGGCCAGCACGATGGCGAGAATGGCGAGCGCGCCGCCGGCGATCTGGCCGCCGGCGAGGGGCTCCCCGAGCCACAGGACGGCCACGGCCAGGGCGGTCAGGGGCAGCGCGACGGTCGCCAGCCCGGCCAGCGACGTCTCGACGTGCGGCAGGCCCCGGTACCAGAGCAGGAGAGCGAAGACGCTGGCCGCCAGCACGTACCACGTGGCGAGCGCCCACATGCCCGGTCGCACGGCGGCGAGATCGAGGGTCGCCAGCTCGGGCAGGGCCGGGGGCAGGACGATGGCGAGGCCGGCCAGATTGGCCGCAAGCGACAGGCGGATCGGCGGCAGGTCGCGGCTGAGCTGGCGCGCCATGAGTACGAAGGCCGCCTCGCAGAGGACGGCGCCGCCGACCAGCAGGTTGCCGATCAGCGTCCGCTCTCCCGTCGCTGCGCCGGAGACGCTGACGATGGCGATACCGGCCGCTGCCAGCGCGATCGCGAACAGGCGCCGGACGCCCGGCCGCTCGGCGTGGACGATGAGGCCGAGCAGGGCGACGACGGCCGGCATCGTCGCGGTGATAACTCCGGCGTCGATGGAGCTGGTGCGTCTCAGGCCTTCGAGCATCAGCAGCGTGAACATCACCATGCCGACGAGCGACATGGCGGCGATGCCGCCGATCTGGCGGACGCTCGGCCAGGACGAGGAGCGCGGCGGTTCGAGCGGCAGCAGCAATGCGAGCGCCGCACTCGACAGCGCGAAGCGATAGACCATGAAGGGCAGCAGCGGCAGCTCCGCGACCAACGCCTTGCCGAAGGGCACGTTGGCTCCGACCAGAGCCATCGCCGCGACAAGGAGCAGGGTTGCGGTGAGGCGCGACATGGGTGTTGCGTATGCGCTGTGCTGTATAGTTCGCGGTGACGGGCGGGGCGACGCCGCCGCCGCGTGAGGGCATGACGCCGTCACGGGGCCGCCACATCGCAGTGACAAGTCGTCGTCGCGAGCGTAATGCGCAGACAGGCGACGGCGAAAGCGGAAAAGGAGGTCTGGCATGTCCGACTGGACGCCTCTGGTCATCAGCGGCGCGATCTTCGTGGCTGCCGCAATCCTCGTCCTGCTGCTCATGCGCCTCACGGCACGCCTGCGGGAGGGCGCCCGCCGCTTGACCCGCATCGCCATGACCGTTGCGCTGGTTTTCGGTGCCGGCGCCCTGACCTACGCGCTGCTCGTGACGCCGAGCCAGCTCGGTGGCGTCATGAAACGGATGGGGCCGCCGCCGGCCACGCAGGATGAAGCGGCGCCCGGCAGCGCGCGCGAGCCGCCGCCTGCTCGCCGCGCTTTCCGCAAGGCTGATCGACCGGCCGATCTCGCGCCGGCCCCCAAGGGCGACAGTGTGCCGGCGAAGCCGGTGGTCCCACCAAGCCCCAGGCGGAGCACGCCGGAGGAAAAGGCCGCCGAGCCGGACTATCACAGTGTCCCCGTCTTCTTCGGCACGGACAGGAAGCGCGACGAGGCGGCCGGCGCCAAGCGCATTTCCTTCGGCTCCGAGCGGGCGCGCAAGCTGCTGCTCGGACAGGCGCTGGTGACGGTGCCGCGCATCCATCAGGTGCCGCAGGTGGAGCGGCCCTGGTCCATCCGTATTCCCTTCACCAACATCACCATCTACGAGCAGGCCGAGGACCCGAAGAAGCACTTCACGATCCAGCGGATCGGCGTGCTGTCCGAGGAGGAGTTCCTGAGGCTGGTGCGTGCGCGGCTGGCAAGCTCCTCGCGCAACAAGGACCAGGCGCTGATCTTCGTGCACGGCTACAATACGCCATTCGACGCCGCGCTCTATCGGGCGGCGCAGATCGCCTACGACCTGAGGTTCGACGGCGCGCCGTTCGTCTACAGCTGGCCCTCGGGCGGAGGGCTCGGCAGCTATACCTACGACCGCGACAGCTCGCGCCAGTCCGAGCCGTTCCTGAAGGCGTTCCTGGAGCTCGTGGTGGCACGGTCGGGGGCCAAGAGCGTCAACATCATCGCCCACAGCATGGGCAACCTGCCGCTTCTGCACGTGCTGTCCGATCTCAAGAAGCTCGCCGCCGCACGTCCGGACGTCACGATCAACCAGATCATCCTGGCGGCGCCCGATGTCGACCGGGACGTGTTCGAGAACCTGGCGCGGCAGATCCAGGGCGTCGGCCGCGGGATCACGCTCTATGCGTCGTCGAGCGATCTGGCCATGCGCGCCTCGCGCAGGTTCGGCGGCGGTGTGCCACGGGCGGGCGATGTTCCCGAGGACGGACCGGTCGTGGTCGCCGGCATCGACACCATCGACATCACGGCCGTGAGTACTGCGTGGCTGGCGCTCAATCATTCCGGCTATGCGGAGTCGAAGGCGCTGATCAACGATATCGGCCTGCTGTTGCGCACGGGCGAGCGCCCGCCGGAGAAGCGCATTCCCATTCTCGAGCGCATCGAAAGGCGCGGAGCCTGGTACTGGCGTTATCCACAGCCAAAATGAAGCATCTGCGCCAAAACCGGCGCCGGGCGACGTCAAAGGCCCCAGTCGAGCCGTTGCCGCGTTCCTCGGCGCGGCACGAACCTCGGCTTCGGCTACGGAATGGACGCCGGCTGCGGTCGGGATGGGGGAGCCGGCGGGTCTCGATCGGGTAGATTTTCGAGCGCCCTGGCGTCACGCACCGGTCGCCGCCCCTCGTCCGACACACAGGGACGCGCGGTCATGACACCGGCGGGTGATCGGGGAGCGGTCGGCGTCAGCGCGAGCCGGGGCGCGGGAAGTGCACGAGGTTGCCCGGATCGGGCTTGCGCTCGGGTACCGCTTCGCTGCGCGGGGCGCTGGCCGCCTCGACAGGCATCCGCCGGCTGGCTTCGCGCCGCGCGGCTGCCTCGCGAGCCAACACCTTGTGAAGTTGACGGTTTTCCCAGTGGGGGCCGAGCCAGCCACCGAGATTGTAGACGGCTGCCGCATGCACGAGCACGCCCAGTCCCCAGGCCAGCGCGGGCCAATGCACCCACAGCTCCGGACCGTCGACGAAGTTGACGGCGACCAGGAAGCTCATGACCAGGACGTAAGCGACGACATGAGCGTAAAAAGCCTTGATGTCAGCAACCTGCTGCTGCGCCATCAAGAGTTTTCTAAGGCCATCCATGCGGTGTCACCGGTAAACATGTTCTCGCCCCGTGCATACCAGCGGAGCAGCCCACTGTCGGACAGATGGTAACGCGCTGGGGATTTTGTAAGTCCATCATTACCTGTGGCCGCAGAACATGGCAATCCGTTGGCGTGTCGCGCGTGTCCCGGGCATAGCTGTCCTGCGCCAGCATGGGGCAGCGCATTGCGCGCGCATACGTGCCGTGTCGCGCGAAAGCCGGTTCTCCCCTGGAATTTGCTGATCCAGATCACCATTTGAACGGCAGCATCCAACGCAGGGTGGTGAGGGCTTGCACTCCTGCTCGTGCCCGGAAGAGATGGAACAGCGCATGACCAACGACGTCTACAGGCACATCCTCGCGCAGAAACGCGTGGAGGCTGTGAAGGGCTTCTATATCCACGTCCTCGTCTACGTGCTGGTGATCGCGCTGCTGATCGCCGTCAACGTCGCCACCGGCGCATCCTGGTGGGTGCACTGGCCGGCGATCGGCTGGGGCATCGGCATCGGCGCGCACGCACTCGGCGTCTTCGGTCTCGGCGGTTGGCTCGGACCGAAGTGGGAAGAGCGCAAGGCCAAGGAGTTCCTGAACAAGGGCTCCTGAGTCCGGCCGGATCGCGCGGATGTTTAGCGTCGCGGCTTCACGGCCGTCGGCACCGGCGTGAGGCCGAGGCGGTTGTCGGAGATTTCCAGCACGAGCTTCTTGCGCACCGCGTCCGGGAACGCCTCGTAGCTGGCGGCCGGCAGCATGAACGAGCCCGGCCCGCCGATGACGAACTTGTGGTAGTAGTCGTCGAGATCGGGCACCAGCGCCAGGATCGGCAGCCCGTTGATCTTGATGCCGCTGGCCACGGCGCGGTCCCTGGCCTGCACGACGGAGTGGCCGCGGTTGTTCGGCCCGTCGCCTGAGACGTCGATGACTTTCAAGGCACTCTTGAAACCGCTGCCGGCGAACAAGCCCGAGGCGAAATCGATGGCGCCGCTGATCGACGTGCCGCCGGCAAACAGCCGACGCGGCGCCGCCTCGATGGCATTCGCGAACTGATGCGCCGTTGCGGCATCCTTGATGAGGGTCCACGGCACGATGATCGTCTGCATCTCCGGGCCGGTCCACTGGATCATCGTCACGGCGATCTGCTGGAGCGGTCCGGAACGGATCGCGCGCAAGACCTCCGGATGGCGGAACGCCGCCACGTAGCCCTGCTTCTGCATCTCGAAACGGGTCTCGTTGACGCTGCCGGAGGCATCGACGGCGAGGACGAGTTGGAGATCGACCGCAGTCTCGGCCTGCGCCGGGACAGGGAGCGTCGACGCCAGCGCCACGAGAAGGACGGCCAGGACGCGAGACAGGGCACGCTTCATGACGGAGCAACCTCCTGGTTCGGCGGCGGTCGCCTGCCGGCCCGCATCGTCGGATGCAGTGCCGAGCCACGGCTCGCCGTGTGCGATGCAATCATCCCCCTCCGTCGGGTGAAGTCTAGGATGCGATCGCTCGAGAGGGAAGCGC
>JAGRKR010000342.1 GCA_020442225.1 Hyphomicrobiaceae bacterium
TCGCCTTCGCGCCCGGCGGCGTCGAGACGATGACCATCATGGCCTTCCTGCTCGGCGTCGATCCCGCCTTCGTCGGCTCACACCACATCGCCCGCTTCCTGGCGCTCGGCATCACCATACCGCTCTGGGTGCGGGCGCATCTGCACCGCGACGTCAGCCGTTGAGCACACGCACGGGGCTTCCCGCGAGCCAGTGAGCAATCGAGTCGGCGTTCTGGCCGTGGAAGACACGGAGCGTCTCCTCCGAGACGTAGCCGAGATGCGGCGAGAGCAACGTCCGTGGCGCCGAGCGCAGGGGATGGTCCGGCGGCAGCGGCTCGGTCTCGTAGACGTCGATAGCGGCGCCCTTGATGCGCCCGGCGTGCAGCGCCTCGAGCAGCGCCTTCTCGTCGATGAGCGGCCCGCGCGAGGTGTTGACGATGAAAGCGGTCGGCTGCATCAGCGCCAGCTCGGGTGCGCCGACGATGCCGCGGGTGCGATCCGAGAGCACGAGATGCAGTGTCACGACGTCGGCGGTGCGGAACAGCTCCTCCTTGCTGACGCGCGTAGCGCCATGCTTGGCCGCCTGCTCGTCGGTCATGTTCTGGCTCCAGCCGATCAGCTTCATGCCGAACGCCCGGGCCAGATGCGCGACCTCGCCACCCTGCTTGCCGAGCCCGACGACGCCGAGCGTGCGCCCGTGCAGCGTGATGCCCACAGTCGACTGCCAGTGCCCCTCGCGCATGCGCCGGTCCTCGTAGGCGAGGTTGCGGGCAAAGGCCAGGATCAGGGCCATGGTCAGCTCGGAGGTCGAGTGCGGCGTCGACGACGTGCCGCAGACCATGATGCCGCGCTCCTTGGCGGCGGCCATGTCGATGGCGGCGTTGCGCATACCGGCGGTCGCGATGAGCTTGAGGTTCGCCAGCTTCTCGATGAGGGCGCGCGGGAAGGCGGTGCGCTCGCGCGTGATAGCCACGACATCGAACGGCGCCAGGGCCTCGGCGCATTGCTCGACTCCGCCGAGATGACGGGTGAACACGACGACCTCGTGCTCCTTCTCGAGCCGGCTCCAATCGGAGAGCTTGCGGGCCACGTCCTGATAGTCGTCGAGAATTGCGATGCGCGCCATGTTGTAATCCGTCTCCAGGGGCAGTTGCCGAAACTCTGATCGTAGTGCAAGAGGCCCCGGCACGGGAACCTGTTTCCGAAGCGGCGGCGACCGCCCCTGCAGACGGCGCGCATGAAGCCTTCCGGTTTGCCGCGCCAGCAGCTATCAGGGAGCTTCATACGCCGGAGAAGGACAAAGGACGAGGCATGCGCATCATCATACTGCCGGGAGACGGCATCGGCCCCGAGATCATGGCTGCGACCGAGGAAGTGCTGAGGGTCGCGGACAAGTCGTTCGGCCTGGGACTTAAGTTGGAGCACCGCGCCGTGGGCTTCGAAAGCCTGGCGGCCGTCGGCACGACCGTGCCGGCCGAGTTGCTCGACGTCCTGCGCGAGGCCGACGGCGTCATCATGGGGCCGACCGACACAGCCGCCTACCCGCCACCGGAGAAGGGCGGCATCAACCCATCAGCTACGATCCGTGGCAAGCTTGACCTCTACGCCAACATCCGCCCCTCGCGGGCGATCCCGGGCGTGCCGGCGCTCCGGCCGGAGCTCGATCTGGTGGTGGTGCGGGAGAACACGGAAGGCTTCTACGCCGACCGCAACATGCACCTCGGCAGCGGCGAGTTCATGCCGACGCCGGACGTGGCGCTGGCCGTGCGCAAAATCACGCGCAAAGGCTCGGAGCGCATCGCCCGGGCGGCCTTCGAGCTCGCCATGACGCGCAAGCGCCACCTGATTGCCGTGCACAAGGCCAACGTGCTCAAGGTCTCGGACGGCCTGTTCCTCGAGTGCGTCCACAAGGTGGCCAAGGACTTCCCCGCCGTGACGCTCGAGGAGATGCACGTCGATGCGGCCGCTTCCGCTCTGCCGGAGCAGCCCGAGCGCTTCGACGTCATGGTGACCACCAACATGTTCGGCGACATCCTTTCGAACCTTGCCGCCTCGCTTTCGGGAGGCCTCGGGCTCGCAGCCTCGCTCAACATGGGCGATGAGCGGGCCATCGCGCAGGCCTCGCACGGCTCGGCTCCGGACATCGCCGGCAAGGGCATCGCCAATCCGACGGCGCTGCTCGGCTCCACGTCATTGCTCCTGCGCTGGCTCGGCGAGCGTCATCAGCAGAAGAAGCTGGTCGAGGCCGGTGCGGCGATCGATCGTGCCATCGACGCCGTGCTCGCCGCCGCCAAGCATCAACCCGCCGACCTCGGCGGCTCGACGAGCACCACCGACTTCGGCAAGGCCGTGGCGCAAGCCCTCGCCTGATCCGACGGACGACCACGGGACGACGCGCGCCTGGGGGCCTTGGAAACCGATCCGGAGCCCCCAGATTCCGTGTCGCCCCAGCCCGGATCGGCCTGGCGACGAAGCCGCGAGGAGAGAGGCGCCGTGTTCATCATCATCGTGCTTCTGGCCGGCATGCTGGCGCTGGCTTTCCTGCCGCAGATGTGGGTCACCGGCGTCATCAAGCGGCACTCGGCCGAGCGGCCGGATTTCCCGGGCACGGGCGGCGAGTTCGCGCGTCATCTGCTCGACGAGATGGGGCTGCGCCACGTCAAGGTCGAGACGACAGACGCCGGCGACCACTACGATCCCGACGACAAGGCGGTGCGGCTGCTGCCGGACCACTTCTCCAAGCGCTCGCTGTCGGCGGTGGTCATCGCCGCGCACGAGGTCGGCCATGCCATGCAGGACGCGACCGGCTACGGGCCGTTGCAGGCCCGCACTCGGCTCGCCAAGCAGGCGCAACGCGTCGAGGCGGCCGGCGCCGTCGTCATGCTGGCGATCCCGATCGTGCTGCTCCTGCTGAAGTCGCCGCACGTGGTCATTCTCGAGGTCTTTGGCGGTCTCGTCATCCTGGCCATGACCGTCGTCATGCATGCCGTGACGCTGCCGGTTGAATTCGACGCGAGCTTCCGCCGGGCGCTGCCCATCCTGCAGGCCGGCCGCTATATTTCCGACGCCGACATGGGCGCGGCCCGCCAGATCCTGCGGGCCGCGGCCTTCACCTACGTCGCCGCCGCTGCGATGAGCCTGCTCGACGTCATGCGCTGGTTCCGCGTTCTCCGCTTCTGACGCGGAGGTCGCGACGGACGGGACTCGGGCGCGCCCGTCTTTGGCGCGCCCACGCTCGCCGGCAGGATCAATCGTCGGCCTCGAGCAGCCCCATCTTGAAGAGCAGCCCTGCCGCCACCGCGCCGATGCACGGGGCCACGATGAACAGCCAGAGCTGCGACATGGCCTTGCCGCCGACCAGCAGCGCCGGGCCGAGGCTGCGCGCCGGATTGACCGAGACGCCCGTCACCTGGATGCCGACGATGTGGATGACGACCAGCGTCAGGCCGATGGCGAGACCGGCCATGGCGCCGGGCGCCCCCTTCTGGGTCGAGCCCAGGATGACCACCAGAAACAGGAATGTCGCCACGACCTCGAAGGTGAAGGCTGCGGCCATGGAGTAGGCACCGAGGTAGCCCGTGCCCCAGCCGTTCTGGCCGAGCCCCGAGCCGGCAAGCGAGTAGCCGGCGAGCTTACCGGAGGCGATCATGTACAGCACGGCAGCGCCGGCGATGGCACCGAGGCACTGCGCCACGACGTACATGACGAAATCCCCGACCGACATCCGGCCGGCGACCAGGGCGCCAAGGCTGACGGCCGGGTTGATATGGCAGCCCGAGATCGGCCCGATCCCGTAGGCCATGGCGATCAGCGCCAGACCGAACGCGATTGCGATGCCGAGCACGCCGACGACCTGGCCGGCGATCACGGCTGCGCCACACCCCAAGAGCACCAGCGTGAACGTGCCGAGAAACTCTGCGATGGCCTTTTTCATTTCCCATCCCCTCCAGAAGTCCGCCCGACCGATTCGGGCTAGCGCGATTAGCCACCCGATTCATGACGGCCATCATCAGGCCGCGGCGCATAACAGTTATTCCGTGGAGGGAAACTCGTCCGCAGGACCCCCTGAATTCCCGCCGCGTGCGGCGGAGCGGGCCACGGGCATCAGCCGAGCACTGGGGCCGGAATGGCCGGCGCGGCGCGCAGGATCGCGCGTCCGGGCGGTGCGCTGCGGGCGAAGCGGACGAGATCGTCGATGAAGGACGCCGCGTAGCCCGGAAGCTGGCGGCGCGCATCCCAGGCCAGCATGGTCCATTGACCGATCGAACACCCATCAGCGACGATCGGGATGGCCCGAGCCCCGCGCGGCGCTCTCGGCAATCCCGACGGCAGGATGCCGATGCCGTAGCCGGCGCTTGCGAGGCCGAGCACGACACTGTGCGAGCTGCTTTCGAGGCGCAGATCTGCACGCACGTCGGCCCTCTCGCACGCCCGATCGAACCATGCGCGCGAGCCGAAGCCGCGGCGCAGCACCAGGAGCGGCTCGCCGGCAAGCTCAGCCACCTCGATCAGCCGGTTCCGCGCGAACGGATGCACGTTCGGTACGACGGCCACGACATGGACGGGGTAGAGCAGCCGACCCGCGAGACGGCTGGCGGCCGCGGGAACATAGGCGAGATCCACGTCCCCCGCTCGCAACCGCGAGACGAGGCTCGCGCCTCCGTCCTCGATGATCTCGATCTGGAGTCCGGGATTTTGCCGCCGCTGGCCCGCGAGGAAACGGACGAGCACGGCCTCGATCATCGGCGGCGTCGCCCCGATCCTGATGAGGCCGCCGCTACCGCCCTTGAGGACGCGCGCGCGCTCGATAAGCGCATCGGCATCACCGAGAATGCGACGCGCCCTCTCAAGCAGGTCCTCGCCTTCCGCCGTCAGGCGGACGGTGCGTCCCACACGCTCGAACAGCAGGACGTCGAGCTCCGTTTGCAGGCTCTGAATCTGGCGCGTGACGGCTGGCTGGCTGAGATTGAGGCGTACAGAGGCCCGGCCGACGCCCCCAGCCTCGGAAACCGCGACAAACGCTCTCAACCGCTGCAGATCCATGATCCATAATGATAATGCATGGATCAAGACGCGACAAATGCATTGGAAATATCGACTCCGTCCCGCCATAGTGCGGGCAAAGCGCGGCGCCGCATCCAGGCGCGCCTCGCACAGCCGCAGGACCGGCCGCACCATGAAGATCACCATCCTCGACGACTATCACGACACACTGAGAACGCTGGATTGCTTCCGCAAGCTCGATGGCCACGAGGTCGCGATCTGGAACGATCACGTGCAGGACCTGGAGCCGCTCACCGCCCGGCTCGCCGACACAGACGTGCTCGTGCTCATCCGCGACCGAACCAAGATCCGCACTCCGTTGCTCGAGCGTTTGCCCCGACACAAGCTCATCAGCCAGCGCAGCGTCTTTCCGCACAT
>JAGRKR010000343.1 GCA_020442225.1 Hyphomicrobiaceae bacterium
CGCGATCCGCTCAACGAGTACAAGTCCGAAGCGTTCGAGCTGTTCGAGGCGATGCTCGCGCATCTCCGGGAGGCCGTGACCGGCCAGCTCATGCATGTCGAGCTGTCGCCCGACCAGGATCTGTCGGAGTTCGAAGCCCAGGCGCTGCCCGAGATGCACGCCCACCACATGGACCCCATGACCGGCGAGGACGAGTTCGCGCTCGCCGATGCCGCGCTGCAGCGCGCCCGCGATCGCGAGGATGCACCCCGCAGCGAGCCGGTGCGGCGGCGCAAGGTGGCCGGTGCCGTCGATCCGAGCGATCCGGACTCGTGGGGCAAGGTTTCGCGCAATGCTCCGTGCCCGTGCGGCTCGGGCAAGAAGTACAAGCACTGCCACGGCTCGCGCGACTGACGAGGCCGCGGCTGATGGCGCGCCGGGCACACCGGCCGTCTTTCGCCGCCACCGCACCGTGATGCAGCCCGGCCGGTCTTGAATTGCCCGCCTCGGCGGACTAGGTGTTGTCACGCTCGACGCGCCGGAGATCCGGGCCGCGCCGGCGCGACAGCATGCCCGTCGGGCGCGACGCCCGCCTAAAGCGACATGAGCCGCGCTTCGGCCCAGGACGGTTGAAGCCTGTACCGCCCGCGCTCCAACCGGATGATGGCCCCGTGCGTATCCTCGGCATTGTCGACGACAGCCACGACAGCGGACTTGCCATTCTCGAGAACGGCGTACCCGACGTCATCCTCGAGGAGGAGCGGCACAACCGCGACAAGCATTCGCGGCAGTTTCCGGCCCACTCGCTCGACATCGCCTTCACCCAGCGCGGGCTCGACATCGCCGACATCGACGTGATCACCACGCCCTGGCATGTGCCAAGCATGATGCGCACATATCTCGGGGCCGTCGCCCGGCGACTGCCGCAGAGCCTCGCCCTGATCCGCCAGGCTTCGCATCCGACGCAGAACAGCGACATCCTGTTCCAGCGCTGGCTGCTGCCCATGCGCCTGCGCCGCCAGCTTGGCGTGCGCCGCCTGCCGCCGCTGGTCGGCGTGCGCCATCACGACTCCCACGCCGCCAGCTTCTTCGTCTCGCCGTTCGACGAGGCCGCCATCCTCGTGATGGACGGCTATGGCGACGACGCTTCGACCAGCGCCTACGTGGGCCGCGGCAACCGCGTCGAGCGGCAGTGGAACACGAGCCTCTTCAACTCGCTCGGCATGATCTACACGCTCGTGACCGCCTATCTCGGCTTCAAGCCCCTCGCCGACGAGGGCAAGGTGATGGGCCTCGCGGCGTTCGGCACCGACACCTATCTCGACCGCTTCCGCGACGTCATCAGGCCGACGGACGACGGCCGCTACGTCATCAACATGGACTACTTCTCCTTCGACACCCACGGCCTCATCAAGCCCATGAAGCCGCGCTTCTACGAGACGTTCGGGCCGGCGCTGAAGGCTGGAGAGCCGCTAAGCGACCGCCAGCGCGACATTGCCTATGCCCTGCAGAAGCGTGTCGAGGAAGTCATCTTGTCCATGGTGCGCCACTTCGCCAGGACGCACCCCACTCGCAACCTCGTGCTGACCGGCGGCGTGGCGCTCAACTGCGTCGCCAACGCCCGCGTGCTCGAGGAAACCGACTACGAGAACGTCTGGGTGCCGCCCTGCGCCTCCGATACCGGCGCGCCCTTCGGCAGCGCGCTCTGGCACTACCACCAGACGCTCGGTCATCCGCGCGGCTTCGAGATGACGCATGCCTACTATGGCACCGAGTACGACGACAGGGCCATCGTCACGGCACTGGCCGATGCCGGTCTCGAGTCACGCTACATCGAGGAGCGCGAGCTGATCCCGGCCGTCGCCGACGACCTCGCCGCCGGCAAGATCGTGGCGTGGTTCCAGGGCCGCTACGAGATCGGTCCACGCGCGCTCGGCAACCGGTCGATCCTCGCAGATCCCCGCCGCGCCGAGATGAAGGACATTATCAACGCCCGCGTGAAGCACCGCGAGGCCTTCCGGCCGTTCGCGCCGGCCGTGCTCGAGGAGCATTGCTCGGAATATTTCGA
>JAGRKR010000344.1:0-2142 GCA_020442225.1 Hyphomicrobiaceae bacterium
CCGTGGTCGACGTGGCCCATGATGGTGACCACCGGAGCGCGCGAGACGAGCTCGCTCTCGTCGTCGTCGCTACCGATGAAGCCCTCCTCCACGTCCGCCTCCGACACGCGCTTTGCCGTGTGCCCCATCTCGTGGACGATCAGCTCGGCCGTATCGGCGTCGATGACGTCGGTGATCTTGCGCATATCGCCGCTCTTCATGAGCAGCTTGATGACATCGACCGCGCGCTCGGCCATGCGGTTGGCCAGATCCTGGATGGTGATCGCTTCCGGGATGATGACCTCACGCAAGAGCTTGTCGCGCGGCATGAGCGTGCCCATGGCGCGGGCCTTCTCGCGCTCGCGCCGACGCTTGAGCGAGGCGAGCGAGCGCTCGCGCTGCTGATCGTCGAAGGCATTGGTAATCGTGAGCTTGCCACGCAGGCGGCGGTCCTCGGTCGGCTTGACCGGCGCGCGAGCGACCTTCGGCTTCTTGCCGCGCAGATCGGGCTTGCCGCGCTTGGCGTTCTCGTCCTCCTCCTCCTGCGGCGTGGCCGGGCGCGCGGTGGGCGGACGCTTGATGCCGATCTCCTGCGGGCGGGCTTTTTCCGCCACCATCGGCTGGCCGCCAGGGCGCGCCGTCGGCGTCGCACGCTGAGTCGTCTCGGCCGGTGGCTCGGCAACGGCCTGCGGCGTCGCTGCAGCGGCCGGAGCCTCGGTGCTAGCCGCGGGTGCTTCGACTGCCTCGGCCGGCGGCGCTTCCTTAGCCTGCTCGGCCGCGAGCTTGCGCTCGGCTTCCGCCTTCAAGCGCTCCTGCTCAGCCTCGGCCTCGCGCTTGGCCTCGTCCTCGGCGCGCTGGCGCGCCTCGGCGGCCTGGCGCTGGCGCATCTCCTCCTCGCGCAGACGCGAGGCCTGCAGCGCCTTGAGACGCGCATCGCGCTCCTCGTCCGACAGGGACGGCATCTCGCCACTGCTGCGCGAGTGGTCGGCCCGCGACGTGTCGGTCTTGCGCTCGCGCTTGGCCTTGACCTCGACCACGGGCGTCGACGGCGCCTCTTCCGCGCCCGGCCCGCCTGCCGGCGCCGCGATCGTGCGCCGCTTGCGCTTCTCGACCACCACCGATTTCGAGCGGCCATGGCTGAAGTTCTGGCGAACGTGACCGGACTCGACCGTCCTCTTCAGACTGAGCGTCGAGGAGGATCGCGCCGGCTGGGCCGTCTTGTCGGTCGTGTCTTTCGTCTCGCTCATACCTATTCCGTCTCAAGAATCCAAAAAGAGAGCATGTCAGGCCGCCGCCTCGCTGGCCGCTCCCTGCCCTCGGTATCGCAGCAATCGCTCGGCGTCGCGCAGGAACTTGCGGCTCGCGCCACCGCTTCCCAGCGCAGCATGTACCACATTTGGCCGTCCAAGTGCCAAACTCAATTGCTCCACCGTGAGCAAGCGCACAGACGGCGGCGCGTTTGCACCGCTCGCGGCGGCGATTGCCTTGTGTTTGCGCTCGAGCTTGTCGACGCCATCATCAGCGGCATCGCTGGCGTGGATCAAGCATAGCACAGTCCGCGCCTCGACGGCGCGCTCGACCTTTGAGAACCCCGTGAGAACCTCGCCAGCCTTGTTGGCCAGCGACAAGGAGCTGACGGCGCGTTGCAGAAGCAGCGCATCGACACGGTCCGCCAGATCGCCGGGCACCTCGACCGCCTCTTTCAGCGCACGCGAGAAAACCCGCTTCCGGACGGCCTCGGCCACCACATCGTGCGAACAGGCGATCCACACCCCGCGCCCTGGCAGCTTGCCAGAGAGGTCCGTTACGATGCTGCCGTCAGGCGCGCGGACGAAGCGGATGAGATCCACGGCCGGCTGACGGGCGCGCGTGACGGCGCATTGCCGCTCCGGCTCCCTGCCCGCCTTCCGACCCGGTTCCGCCTCGTTCATCAATCCTGCCTCGCCCTGCCTGCGACATGACCGCTTCAGCCGCCCGACGCCGGCGCCTTATCGGCGTCCGCAGGCTCGCCTTCCGCCGGCGCAGGCTCCTCAGCCGGGGCCTCCTCGCGGATCAGATCCTCCGGCGAGATCCAGCCCGCCACGACGCGCGCCCCGAGAATGAGGTCCTCCGCCTCCTTGCGACCGATGCCGTAGCTGGCAAGGATGCCCGGGTGCTTGACCG
>JAGRKR010000344.1:2208-2598 GCA_020442225.1 Hyphomicrobiaceae bacterium
CTGCTCGCCGAGCGTAACCAGCATGGCCTTGCTGATGCCCGGCACCTTGGAGAGCTCGTCGGACACGCCGAGATCGCGGCGCTTCTGGTCGAGCTCGGCCTCCTTGCGCTCCAGGAACTCACGCGCACGGGTCTGCAACTCCGTGGCCATCTCCTCGCCGAAGCCTTCGATGCCGGCGATCTCGTCGACCTCGACGTAGGCCACCTCCTCGACCGACGTGAAGCCTTCGGTCGCGAGAAGCTGCGCGATGACCTCGTCGACGTCGAGGGCCTCCATGAGAAGTTGCGAGCGCTCGGAGAATTCCTTCTGCCGACGCACCGACTCCTCCTCCTCCGTGAGGATGTCGATATCCCAGCCGGTGAGCTGCGAGGCGAGACGCACGTTCTGGCC
>JAGRKR010000345.1 GCA_020442225.1 Hyphomicrobiaceae bacterium
ATCGAGACGGCGCGCAAGCACATCACCGACTACGGATTGCGCTTTTTCGACATCGGCGATCGCCGGCAGGGCATCGCGCATGTCGTGGCCCCGGAGGCCGGCATCATCCTGCCGGGCATGACGCTCGTGTGCGGCGACAGCCACACCTGCGGCAATGGCGGCGTCGGCGCTCTCGCCTGGGGCATCGGCAATTCCGAGGCTGAGCACGTCCTGGCGACGCAGACGTTGCCGCAATCCAGACCGCGGACGATGCGGGTGACCTTCGACGGCGGCCTGGGCAAGGGCGTCTACGCCAAGGACATGATCCTCGCCCTCATCGGCAAGGAAGGCGCCAACGGCGGCATCGGCTACGCCATGGAGCTCGCCGGCAGCGCCATCCGCTCGCTTCCCGTAGAGGGCCGGCTGACCTTCTGCAGCATGGCCATCGAGTTCTCCGCACGCACGGGCTTCGTGCCACCCGACGATACGACGTTCGAGTATCTCGCCGGTCGCGAGTTCGCGCCCAAGGGCGCTGCCTGGGACGCTGCGGTACGGTACTGGCGCGGCCTGCTGAGCGAGGACGGCGCGCACTACGACAAGGAGGTGCACATCGATGCGTCCGCTCTGCGCCCCCACGTCACCTGGGGCACCAGCCCGGAGCATGTGCTGGGCATCGAAGGGCGCGTCCCCGATCCGGCGGCAGCGCCGAACGCCGAGGTGCGCCGGCAGCACGAGAAGGCGCTCTCCTACATCCGCCTCACGCCCGGCGAGCCGATCGCCGGCGTGCCCGTCGAGGCCGCCTTCATCGGCTCGTGCACCAACGGGCGGCTCTCGGACCTGCGGGTGGCGGCCGGCATCCTGAAGGGACGCAAGGTCGCCGAAGGCGTGCAAGCCGTCTGCATTCCGGGCTCGGCCAGCGTCAAGCGGGAGGCCGAGGCGGAAGGCCTCGACAAGATCTTCAAGGCCGCAGGCTTCGAATGGCACGAGTCGGGCTGCGGACTATGCGCCGACATGGGCAACAAGCGGTTCGCCGACCAGCGGGTGATCAGCACCTCGAACCGGAATTTCGAGGGGCGCCAGGGTCCGCAGACACGCACCCATCTGGCGAGCCCGGCGACCGTCGCGGCATCCGCCGTGACAGGACGCATCACCGACCCGCGCCCGATGCTCGGTTGAGGAGACAACCATGGAAAGCCTGAAGAGCGTGACCGGCGTCGCCGTTGCGATGCTGCGCGACAACATCGATACCGACCAGATCATCCCGGTTCCCGAGATGACCCGCTCGACCGAGGAAACGCACGAGCGATGGGGCGCCGGCCTGTTCGCCTACTGGCGCTACATCAAGGACCGCGAGCCCAATCCCGACTTCATCCTCAACAAGGAGCCATGGAACCGCGCCACCATCCTGCTCGGCGGCGCCAACTTCGGCTGCGGCTCCTCGCGCGAGCCGGCGCCCAAGGCCCTGCGCGGCTTCGGCTTCCGCGCCATCGTCGCGCCGAGCTATTCCGGCATCTTCTTCAACAACTGCTTCCGCAACGGCATCGTCCCCGTCGAGCTGCCGATGGCGACGGTCGAGCTGATCGCCAGCCAGGTCGAGGCTTCGGGCGGCGCCGGGCTCGTGACCGTCGACCTCGAAAAGCAGGAGGTGAAGGCCCCTGGCGGCGAGGCGTTCCCCTTCAAGACACCGCCGGCACTCCGCGCCATGCTGCTGAGCGGCCTCGACGAGATCGACCAGACGCTCCTGCGCAAGGCCGAGATCACGGACTTCCAGTCGAAGGACCGGAGCAAGCGGCCTTGGGTGTATGCGCCGGGGCTGGAAAGCTGAAACACGCCGCGTTCGACAGGCGCCGACGGCGCCGGCCGCACGCATCAGGAGAGCAGACATGAGCCACGACCGACCTGTGCGTCCAAGGCGCAGCTTTATTTTTTCGCCGGGCCTCAGACCGGAGATGTTTCCCAAGGCGCTTTCCTCCGGAGCCGACATCGTCTGCGTCGAGCTCGAGGACGGCATCGCGCCAAAGGACAAGGACACCGCACGAGCCCGCGCGCTCGCCCTCTTCGAGACGCCGCAGGCCGACGATGGCGTCGAGCGGATCGTGCGCATCAACTGCCTGCGCGACCCCTTCGGGCTGGCCGACGTGCACGCGGTGCTGAAGACCGCGACGCCGCCCCCCGCACTGATGCTGCCCAAGGTGCGCACGCCCGACGAGGTCAAGTGGCTCGACGACCTGCTGACCGAGCGAGGCCACCCGACGCGGCTGCACGTCATCATCGAGACCAACGCCGGCCTCGAGGCCGTGCATGACATCGCACGCTCCAGCCCGCGCATCGACGCCCTGTTCTTCGGTGGCGTCGACATGGCCGCCGAGCTGCGCTGCCGCAACGCTTTCGAGCCCCTGCTCTACGCCCGCTCGCGCGTGGTCCACGCCGCCGCAGGCGCCGGTCTCGACGTGATCGACGTGCCCTACCTCGACCTCGAGGACCCCGCCGGCATGCGGCGCGAGGCCGAACTGGTCCGCGATCTCGGCTTCAGCGGCAAGGGCTCGATCCACCCGAAGCAGATCCCGATCCTCAACGAGGTCTTCACGCCGAGCGAAAAGCAGATCGCGCACGCGCGGCGCATCATCAAGGCGTTCGCCGAGGCTGACACCGGGCTCGTCGTCATCGACGGCAAGCTGATCGAGAAGCCGGTGCTGCGCGATATGCATCGCATCCTCGCCATCGCCGAGCGGATCGGCTGACGAAGCGTCGATCCGCCCGCTCCGACAGGCCACGACCGCCGGTCACGGCCCCGCCCACGAGCCGAGCACGGCCAGCACGCCCACGAGCAGCAAGCTCGCGGCCCACACGACGTCGAGATTGAACCAGCTGCGGGAAATGAACTGCGGTCCGAGCCAACGATGGACCGCCAGCGCGAGCAGCCCACCGGATGCGATCATGGCCATGGCGTGAACGGCCGACACGACGACCGCTGTCGTCAACGTGCCGGCCATCAGGGTCATTGCCGCGCGATGGCCGGCGTCGAGCTCTTCTGCCTTGCAGAGCCCGAGGTAGATCGGCACGAGCATCAGCCCCGCGCCGTGTGCCATCGCCACGGCGAACGACCAGAACGTCAGTTGCGTCGGCCGGATGCGGGCGAGAAATCGCGGGTGACGCCGGTTGATCAGAAGGTACGCACCGACGGCGATCACCAGGAGACCCGCACCGAGCCTGATCTCATGCTGCCAATCCACCAGCGTGGCCATCAAGGCGAACGGCAGCAGGATCCCGGCCATGGCGAGGAAATGACCGAGCGCCAGCGGACCCAGCGCGATCAGAAGATCGCGCTGGCCGCGCCCCAGCAGCCCGGCGGACACGGCCAGCGGCCAGCCCATCCCGGGGTTGACGCCGTGATAGACGCCCGATCCGATGACCGCCAGCCACAGGCCGGTTGCCGTCCAGGTCTCCGCAGCCAAGGTCACACGTTCGGATAGCAGAACGAGTCGGTCGAGCAATCCCCACCCTCGAGGCGGATCTGGTGTGAGCGATAGCCCTTGGGGAATTCGACGTAGAACTCCGGATCGAGGCTCAGCCCGCCGGTCTCGCCGACGTCGGCCTTGACCATCGCCGCTCCGCGCTCGCCAGGATAGAACTGGTCGTCCCAGGTGGAATACAGCGAGTTGGTCCAGTAGACGCGCTTGCCGTCGCGACTGATCTCGACCATCTGCGGGCCGTAGCCGAAGGTCTTGCCGCTCGGGTGCTTCGTCTTGCGCACGATGCCGCCGACGTGGACGGAGCCGGCCAGCTTCGGGTTCATCGGGTCGGTGACGTCGTACTGGCGCATTTCTCCCGTTCCCCAGCAGGCCACGTAGAGGAAGCGGTCGTCGAGCGAGAGGTCGATGTCCGTCACCAGCGGAGGAACCGCACCGAAGCCCTGCAGCAATGGCGGCAGATCCTCCGCCTTGGCGGCCTCGGGCGGGATGGTTGCGGTCTTGCGGGCATGGAACTTGCCGCCCTCCCGCCACCAGGTCCAGATCGATCCCTCGAGGTTGGTCGTATCGACGACCACGCCGCAGAAGCCGTACTCCTTCGCCGGATCATGGGCAGGACGGACCTCGAGAGCCATCTGGTGGTTCGCACCGAGATCGACGGTCTGTACGTTCTTGCGATCGCGCAGGTTCCAGAAGTGCAGCCGGTGACCGTACCGGTTGGACAGGAGATCCTCGGGCACGACGCCGTTCTCGAATTGCGGCGGCAGGGCCCACTCCGAGGAAATCATGTAGTCGCGCGGCAGGTTCCACCAGAAATCGTACTGCTTGTCCTGGCTGCCGCGATCGATCTCGTAGCGACCGAGGATCTCGAACGTCTCGCAGTCCATGATGAAGATGCCGGGCGGGCCTTTGGTGCCGTCGGGGCCACCGCCGCCGAGTGTGGACACGTAGACGCCCTCCGGACCGCAGTGGATCGTGTGAGGACGCGAATAGCCGGTCTTGGCGAAAACCTCCTCCGGCTCGATGATCTTGTGGATCTTGGCCGCCGTCGGCCCGCCCTTGGTGTCGATGATGTAGATCCGCGAGGAGCGGATGCCCGGGATGATCAGGAACCGCCGCTCCAGGAATGCGTGGCCGGTGAGCGGCGAGAGCGCCGAGGAACAGGCGTTCCAGCCGAAGTGATGAAACTCGTCGCCCCTGTTGGGCATCATCACCTGATGCACGATCTTGCCGTAGCTCGAAGACTTCGGATTGACATCCACGACCGCCAGCCCATCAGGCTGCGAGAAGTCGGGGCACAGCATCAGGGTATAGGCGTAGTTCTCCACCGGGGCCTGCATCGCAAGCTTCGCCGTCGCGTGAAAGGTCGGGTCGGGCCTCATTGACATTGCAGCTTCCTCCACGATTTGGTGCTCGACGCGCCGGCACCGATTGGGCAGGTTCGGAAGCGGCAGAGACGCCCGTCCGAGCCTCGCCAAGGCCAGACCTTGTCATATGCAGGGCAGCGGTTCAAATAGTGAAATGGGGCATTCCGGGCCCAGATCAGCTTCATGATGCGGAGCTTTCGTGGACGGAGAAGCGGCGCGTCGGCGCCCGGGCCGGGCGCGGCCATCCGGCAATCGACCCGCGCGCAACCCGCTCGTCATCGCCTCGACGATGGTGCGGAGCCGCCGTTGATGATGACCGCCCACTGCCATAAGTTGGCGATCCGTACGTGCAGTTTTCGGGGCAGTGAGACGTGACCACCAACCGACCTGAGCTCATCGTTGCGATGGAGCAAGGGGCGATGAAGCGCTTGGCAAAGGCCGCCGCGGCCAAGGCCCTTCGCGCCAACCGTCCGCGCAGCCAAAGTCTCGACGCCGTGTTCTTCGACACCGCCGATGGACGTCTGGCGCAGGCAGGCATTTCGCTGCAGATGTGCAAGGCGCGCGATCACTGGGTGCAGACCCTCACGTTCCGGCCGGAGCCGGGCGAGACCGCGGCTCCCCTGGTCGTGACCACACAGAAGACCACCCGGGCCAAGCCTCAAGTCTTGCAGTTGCCAGCCTCCCCCACGCGCACGCGCCTGCTCTCCGTCGTCTCGAAGAAGGCACTTCGCCCCATCGCGACCATGGCCTTGTCGCGCAGCACACGCCTGCTGCGGGCGAACGGCGAGGGACGCATCGCGCTGGAGATCGATCGCGGCACCATCAGGAGATCTTCATCGAGTGCACCGGTCGGCGAGGCGAGGCTCAAGCTCATGCACGGCCGCGCCGCGGGCCTGCTGGCCGTTGCGGAGTCTCTGCTGTCCGCCGAGCCCATAACCATCTTGATACGCAGCGGGCCCGCCGGCAGTCGCGGCCCGACCCTGCCGGCCTCGGTGAACGACAGCGCGGTTCCGACGCCGCAGGTGAGCCGCGTTCCACGCCTCTCACGCGCGATGACGGGCCTGCAGGCTCTCAGCGCGCTAGGCCACACGGCGGCGATCCAGATCCTGCACAACTGGGAGGTCGTGCTGCGCTCCGACGATCCAGAGGGCGCACATCAATTGCGTGTGGGCCTCAGACGTCTGCGCACCGCACTGCATGGCGCCAAGCCTCTGACGCGCGACGAACGCCTGGTCCGGCTCCGCGCCGAGGCGAAGCGCCTCGGGGCCATCGTCGGCGCCCTGCGCGACGCCGACGTGCTGCTCCAGGAGGTGGTCGCACCGGCATTTGCTGCGGAAGAGAATGGTGCGAGCGACTCGATCCTCCGCGCGCGTCTCACGGATTACAGGGAGCACCAGCGGCGCATCGTACGTCGCGAACTCGAGTCCCCGGACTGGAGCTGGCTCAAGCTCAACTGTGCGCTATTCGACTGTGCGATCGACGACATCAGATCGACGCTCGAGGACGAGCGGCAGGAAGGACGCGTCCTTGCGCACGCGCGCCACACCCTCCAGGCGTCCTGGCGCAAGGCCAAGGCGTGGGGCCGTGACATCGATCACCTGACGATCGACGAGCGTCACGAGATGCGCAAGGCGCTCAAGCATCTGCGCTACTCGATCGAGTTCTACGCATCGCTCTATCCCCGCAAGGCCACCAGCGAGTTCGTGAAGCGACTGAAGACGCTCCAGGACATCTTCGGCTACCTCAACGATGTCGCGATGAGCGAGCAATTGGCTGGCATTCTTTCGCAATCCGAAGACGTCGAGCCTCGCTTGCAGGATGCGATACACGCGGTCGGCGCGTGGCATGAAAAGCGGGCCAGCAAGGCCTGGAAGCGCGCCAAGGCCCGCTGGCGCGATCTCGACGAGACGCCGCGCTTCTGGAAGTGACCGGCAGACGACGCGATCGCGTCGCCGCCCGTCCGCCGGACTCGTGCGCCCCGCTCAGCCCTTCACGCAACGCGCGACATGCGCCAGGAAATGCTCGAGGTCTCGGGTCTTCATGTCCGGATCCTTGCCGAGATCGTCCCATCGCCTCAGACGCACGGCTTCCTGCCAATGGGGCAGGCGCTCGAACGCAGCCACCTCCTCAGCCGACATGGGGCCACCCTGAAGCTTGAGGGAATGCCGCGACGCCTCCGACAGCCCATTGTGGTAGTCGCTCTCGACCGCGCAGAGATAGCGCTTGGCCGCCACATGCAGGCGGACCGGCTCCGTGACGTTCGCACCGAACCAGTCCTTGAGAAACCTCTCGCCGAGGTTCTCGTGATACCGGTCCTCGTCGTTCACCAGCGCCTTGTCGAAATCATCCTCGAAGAGGTGTCCGATATCATGCAGGAGGGCCGCGACGATGAGCGAGGAGGGCGCCCCTTCACGCTCGGCGAGCTCGGCGCACTGCAGGGCGTGTTGTTCCTGCGTCACGGCCTCGCCGCCATAGAGGTCGGCGCCCCTGCTGGCGACCATCTCGCGCAACTTCCCGGAAATCGTCTCCACGGCTGTCATCGTCTCACCCCTTGCTTGCTTGACCGTCTCGTCTTCGGCTGTCGGCTCGTGCATCGGCTGCCCGGCTCGCCGCCACGGACCGGCCCGGTCCGAACGCTCGGGGCCTTGCACGCGGTGAAGAAGGCCTCGACCAGCGGCAGCCCCGCCGTGTCGGGCCGTGCGACGGCATAAACGCCACCCGCGCCCTTGATGCCCTCGATCGGCACCGACGCCAGTCGCCGGTCGTCGCCCATCTCGCCGGCCAGCACGATTCCGACGCCGAGCCCCGCCGCGACCGCTTCCTTCACCGATTCGCGTGACGGCAGACACATCACGTCCGCCAGAACCACGCCGGCATCGCCGCAGGCCCGCTCGAAGATTTCCCGCGTAAGCGAGCCTTCCTCCCGCAGGATCAGCCGGCATCTCGCGAGCTCCTTCAGTCCGGGCGGCTCGCCGCGCACCCAGGCATGGCGGGCCGGCACACACGCGAGCAGCCGTTGCTCAGCGAGCAGCGCCGAGCGCAGCTCCATCGGGGGCCGCTCCATCGTCATGACGCCGGCATCGATCTCGCAGGCAGCGAGTTGCGCCAGAAGCTCGGAGGTGTTGCCGGTACGGAAGCTCACGCCGATCCGTGGATGCGCCGCCAGCAGCCGCGCGATCACCGGCATGGCGAGGGCCGGCGTGGAAAACCCGACCACCATCTCGCCCCGCTCGGCCTCGCCGAGTTCCCGTGCCACCCGCTCCAGATCGACCGCGCGCGCCAGAACCTGGCGGGCGCCGTCATAGATCCTGCGGCCTGCGCGCGTCAGCGTCAGAGCGATGCCCTTCCGCCGCTCGATCAGCTTGAGGCCATAGGCGCTCTCGAGCGCCTGCACGCGCTGCGAAACCGTCGGCTGCGACAGGCCGAGCCGGCGAGCCGCCATGGAGAAGCTGGCGCAATCGACGACGGCGATGAAAGCCTCGATCTCGCTCAGCGCCGCCGTGATGCGGCATCGCTCATGCAGGGGCTCAGTCATCGTACTCTCGCACTCGAGTTCCGGCAGTGCTCAGACCTCTCATAGTCTATTGTAATGATCAAGACTCTTCTTATCGAGATTCTCAATGCCTACGTCGGCACTGGCCCTTGGCACTGCAGCCGGCGGAACAGTCCTGGCGGTCGCCAGCGCGATGCCGATCGGGGCAGGCAGGCGTCGCTGCAGCGCCGCCCCGGATCATGCGCCGCGGTTTTCCACCGTCGCACAGGTGTCATGAACACGTAATCGGCCTGTCATCGCCTGCTGATAGCCCCTGCTCCAACAATGGGAGCAGGTCATGTCGGCTCATGCCATCCAGGTCGTGAATGCGTTCAAGTCGTTCGAGCGCGGCAAACCGATCCTCAAGGACATCAACCTCAAGATCGACAAAGGTGAGATGGTCGCGCTGATCGGCGCATCCGGCTCCGGCAAGTCGACGCTCATCCGCACCGTGGCCGGACTGATCCCCATCGACGCCTCAGGCCGGCGCGTGACGTCGGGCGAGCCTCACCACGGCGAAATCCGCATCTTCGGCGAGACGATGCAGCGTGACGGCCGCCTCACCTCGCAGGCCAAGGCACTGCGCGCCCGCGTCGGCATCGTGTTCCAGCAGTTCAATCTCGTGCCGCGGCTCTCCGTTCTGACCAACGTCTGCCTCGGGCGCCTCGGACAGATGCCCGTCTGGCGCGGCACGCTCGGGCGATTCAGCACGCACGAGAAGCGGCTCGCCATGGCCGCACTCATGCGCGTCGGCATTGCCGAGCAGGCCTTGAAGCGCGGCTCCGCACTCTCCGGCGGACAGCAGCAGCGCGCCGCCATCGCCCGCGCCCTCGTGCAGGGTGCCGAGGTGCTGATAGCCGACGAGCCGATCGCCTCGCTCGATCCAAGCTCCGCCCGTCGCGTCATGGATACTCTCGCCGACCTCAACCAGCGCGACGGCATCACCATTCTCGTTTCGCTGCATCAGGTCGAGTACGCGCTCAGGTACTGCGCCCGCACGATCGCGTTGCGCGCCGGCCAGGTCGTCTACGACGGGCCTTCCGAGCGGCTGACACCGGCTTTCCTCGGCGAGCTCTACGGCGCGGAGAGCGAGGAACTCTTCATTCCCGGCCTGGAGAACGTCTCACCGGCCGCGCCCCGTTCGAGCGCCGACCGCCCGGCTGCTCGCGGGATTTCACCGATGCAGAACGCCGCCACCGTCACGGCATGAGCCGACGGCGCGCGCTCTCACCCACGTCCGCACAAACTCCGGACACTTGGCCGGAGGGACAACGCGCAAGCATGCAAGGGGAGT
>JAGRKR010000346.1 GCA_020442225.1 Hyphomicrobiaceae bacterium
GTCGGGGTGCGACCGGGTGGACGGACGCGCCGTCGACCCGGTGGGGACGCCCTACTTGGCCAGCTTCAGCGCGGCCTCGGCTTTAGCCTTGGCAGCGGCATAGGCGGTCTTCGCGGCCGCCGCCCACTTCTGCTCGAGCTCGGCCTGCCGCGCCGTCTTCTTCTTCTTGCCGCCCGAGAAGGCGACGCGGATCTCGTCCGAGAGCACTTCCTTGTCGCTGATCGGCATGGCGGCGATCAGATCGCGGGCTTCCTTGATGAGCTTGCGACCGGCGGGCGAATCCTTCTTCGCCAGCGCAGCTTCCGCCGCATGGATGGCCTTGGTCGCGGCCTTCAGGCCATCGAGCTGGAAGGTGATGAGCTGGTCGAACAGCGTATCGACCGGCCCACGGCGGCGCTTGGAGAGGTCCGAGTTGAAGGTCAGCTTGCTGCCCAGCGACTTGTCCTTGAAGGGGTTGGGATAGCCTGCGGGCGCCTTGGCGTAGGCCGCGGGCAGCACGGGAAGACGCCGCACCGACTTCTCGAACAGGACCTGCTGGCCTGCCGGTGACAGCAGGAAGTCGATGAAGGCCTGGGCGCCGACCTTGTTGGGGGCGTTGGTCACGACGCCGACGTTGGCCGGCACGATCGTCGTGACGGTCGGATAGACGAACTTCACGGGGAAGCCCGAGGCCTGGGCGGAGAAGGCGAAGAAGTCGATGACGATGCCGACGCCGCTCTGTCCGGAATTGACGGCGTCGGGAACGCCGAACGAGCGCTCGGTGACGGTGCGGAAGTTGCCGGCCATTTCCTTGAGTGTGCGCCAGCCCTTGGCCCAGCCCTCACCCTGCAGGATCGTCTCGATCGTGAGATGCGTCGTGCCGGAGCGCGACGGCGCCGCGATCAGCACGTGGTCGAAGTAGACGGCCTTGGCGAGGTCCTGCCACTCCTTGGGGTCCGGCAGCTTGTTGGCGCGGGCATAGCGCGTGTTCCACATGATTCCGTAGCCCGAGGCAGCGAAGCCCGAGTAGAAGCCGTCCTTGTCGTTGATCGGATAGGCGCCGACCACTGCCGGTATGCCCGCCGCCTTCGAACGGTAGACCTGCAGGAGCTTCTTGCCCTTGAGCACCTCGAAGGCGTCGGGTGCCGAGGCCCAGAAGATGTCGACCGTGTTCGAGGCGCGCGTCTCCTCGATGAACTTGACGCCGGCGTTCGTGTTCCGGTTCAGGATCTCCAGCGTCACGCCGGGATGCGCCGCCTCGAAGGCCTTCTTGAACGGGGCCGTGACGTCCTTGGGGAAGGACGTGAGAACGGTGATCTTGCCCGAGGGCTTTTGCGCGTGCGCTGGCACCAGCGCCAGGAGCAGCATCGCGAGCGCTGCTATCAGTGTCCGGTGGATCATGACGGATCTCCTCCTCTTTTTGCGATCGCTGCCCTGATCAGGATCAGGATCTCAGCTCTCCGGTTCGCCTTGTTTCACACATCGATGACTGGCGCACGTCAAAGGATCCGCTTCCTGACGAATGTCACGAGAACCTCCGCCACCAGCACCACGGCCAGGATCGAGATGAGCGCGAGCGCGACGCGGTCCCAGCGGAACGTGTTGAGCGCAGTATCGATGACCATGCCGATGCCGCCGGCGCCGACGAGGCCGAGCACGGCGGACTCGCGGACGTTGATGTCCCAGCGGAAGACGACGATCGACCAGAATGCGGGGCGCACCGCCGGCCAGTAGCCCATGCGCAGGATGTTCGCCTTGGAGGCGCCGGTGGCCTCGAGTGCCTCGATGGCGCCCTTGCCCGTTTCCTCGAGCGCCTCGCCGAGCAGCTTGCCGACGAAGCCGATCGAGCGGAAGGCGATGGCGAACGTGCCGGCGAGCGGACCGGGGCCGAACACGGCGACGAACAGCAGCGCCCAGACGAGCGAGTTCACCGAGCGCGACGAGACGAGGATCAGCTTGGCGAAGAAATTGGCGGGCGCGAACGGCGTCACGTTGCGGGCGGCGAGCAGAGCCACGGGCAGCGCCAGCCCCGCGGCCATGATGGTGCCGAGGGTGGCGATGTGCAGCGTCTCGACGAGAGCGTGATGCACGCCCAGTCCGTTCGCCTGATAGTAGTGGGCCCAATCGATCGGCCACATGCGCCGGAACAGGTCGGCGACCTGCTGCGGTGCGTCGAGCAGGAACTCCGGGATGACCTCGACGGTGCGCACGGCCCATACGACGGCGGCGATCGCCAGCAGGTAGGTCAGCCAGCGGCCGATGCGCTGGGCTGGCGTGAAGCGGGTCCACTCACGCTCGGCGATGGCGACCGGCCCGCTCATAGGAAGATCGCCCGCAAGCGCTGCGACAGGATCTCGCCGATCATGATCATGGCGATGATCGTGATCAGGATGGCGCACACGAAGTCGTAATCGAAGCGACCGAAGGCGGCCTGCAG
>JAGRKR010000347.1 GCA_020442225.1 Hyphomicrobiaceae bacterium
CAGAAGAAGGGCGGCGTGGCGCAAGTGGCGGGAGATGGGGCCGGCCTGATCCAGCGAAGAGGGGAAGGCCACCAGGGCCCAGCGCGAGCAGCGGCCATAGGTCGGCTTGATGCCGACCGTGCCGGTGAGCGCGGCGGGCTGGCGGATCGAGCCGCCCGTGTCCGTCGCCGTCGCACCGAGGCACAACCGTGCAGCCACCGCCGCCGAGGAGCCGCCCGACGAGCCGCCCGGCACAAGCCGCGCATCGGAGCCGGTCCGGCGCCACGGATTGACCACCGGGCCGAAGGCGCTCGTCTCGTTCGACGAGCCCATGGCGAACTCGTCGTTGTTGAGCTTGCCGAGCATGACCGCGCCGGCGTCCCACAGGTTCTGGGTGACGGTCGACTCGTAGGTCGGCTTGAAGTCGTCGAGAATTGCCGAACACGCCGTGGTGCGCACGCCCTTGGTGCAGAACAGGTCCTTGATGCCGAGCGGGATGCCCTCGAGCGGGCGCGCCACGCCGGCGGCAAGCCGCTTGTCGCTCTCCCCCGCCATGGCCCGGGCCTGCTCGGCGGTCGTCAACACGTAGGCATTGAGCGCGGGATTGGCGACCTCGATCGCCGCCAGGAAGGCATCGGTGAGCTCACGCGCGGAGAACTCCTTGCGCGCGAGGCCATCCCGGGCCTCGGCCAACGTCAGCTTGGTCAGATCGGACATGATCGCAGAAACTTTCTCGTCTTGGGCTCGGCTCGGCGGGACGGGCGTTCGGATCGCTATTCCACGACCTTCGGCACGACAAAGAAGTGATCCGCGCTCGTCGGCGCGTTCTCGACGATCTCGTCGGCCTTCTCGCCGTCACTGACGACATCCTGGCGCTTCTTGAGCTGCATGGCGACCACGCGCGTCATCGGCGCCACCTCGGCCGTGTCCACCTCGTCGAGCTGCTCGACCCAGGTCAGGATGTTGGCAATCTCGCTTTCGAGCGCCTTCGCCTCGGCATCGGTGACCTTGATCCGGGCGAGCCGCGCGATACGGCGGACCGTTGCCTCGTCGACCTGCATCGGGGCTTGCCTTTCGTGGCTGCGAGCATGAATGGTGCGCCGCTCTCATAGCGTGCGCGCCCATACCGCGCAACACATGCGGGCCAAGCCGCGCGCGACGGGGCGCAGGGAGCGAGCCTGAGCACTAAACTCGCATTTGTAGCGACAGAGTGGAGCACCTGACTTACTTAGGTTGCAGGCTCAATTCTGTTCCGCTAATGTTCCCGAGAACCCATCAGGGAGCGATCGGTGGATATCGAGACTGAAATCAACGATTTGAAGAGGCGCGTCGGCGAGCTTGAGGGCGCCGTCAACAGTCTCAATGGCCAGTTCGCACGTGTGCACCCCGAGATCGTGCATTTCCGCCAGGAAATCGATCATCGATTCAGCGAGTCCGAGCGGATGATGACGCGGATCGTCAGTCGGCTGGACACCATCAACACGCAGATGTGGGGCCTGCGGGACGATCTGCCCGACCTGCTTCGCCGCGTGCTGAGGTCGTCGAAGGACACCGACGGCGAAACGACCGGCGCCTGAGCCGCCGCCGAGCGGTGCTAGTGCCGGAAACATGGTGCGTCGGTTCCGATGTCGATGGTGCGCGACCGCGCGTCCATCAGGATCGGCACCGGCTCAACGCTTGCCCGCCAGCCGGCAGGGCCGCGCCGTTACCTTGCAGAAGTAGCGCCCCTCGGTCTGCGAGCAGACCATCTTCTTGGCGATCGCGATCTCATAGCGGCCCCAGGTGCGGCCGTACTCGTCCACGGTCCCGATCGTCCAGGCCCTGATGGCCGCCCCTTCCGCCACCCGCCGGCTCGGGAACGGGCCACCTTCCCCGTAGTGCTCGTGCTCGGTGAAGCAGACCCGGTTGCCGACGCGGGCCTGCAGATGCAGCGCGTCGTGCCCGGTGGACTGCGCCAGTGCCGGCGCCGCCCCTCCGGCCGCGCAAAGCGGCAGGGCGATCAGACTGGCCTTGAGGGCGAAGCGTCGCAGACTTTCGCACAGCGCGCGCACGTGTCCTCCTCCCGGGCTCGTGAGCCCTCACAGCGAGCAGGTTTCCATAATCACGCCCCGCGGACTATCATTACCGGACAGCCGGAGGCGAAGTGCCATGACATTCTCCCAGCTTCTCGAACGATTCGCGACGGCCGTCGAGCAGGGTGACGGTGACGCTCTCGCCGCGCTCTTCACCGAGGACGGCGTCTATGACGACTACTTCTTCGGGCCGTGCCGCGGCCGGCCCGCCATCAAGGCCATGCTGGCCCACTTCTACGAAGGGGGCGAGGGCTTCCGCTGGGAATTCCTCGATCCCGTGGCGAACGAGGCCATGGGCTATGCGCACTACCGCTTCAGCTACACCTCGCGCCACCCGGACGCCAAGGGAGCCCGCGTATGCTTCGACGGCATCTCCCGCCTGCGCCTCTCCGGGGGCCTGATCGCGCAGTACAGCGAGGTGTTCGACCGCGGCATGGCGCTGGCGCAACAAGCCTTCGACGGCGCCAGAATTGCCAGAATCGCGCAGAAATATGCCGCGCGACTGAAGGAGCAGCCGGCCTGGGCGGCCCATCTCGCGCCGCCCGGCGAGCGCAATTGACTGGGAACCCGGCAGTGCGGCCCGCATCAAGCGCGCAGGCTCGCAGTGCCGCCGAAGGGCAACACGCTGTGGCCATGACACTGTCGAGACTGCTGACGACCACGCTTCTGCTGGGCCTGCTGGCGCTGGCCGGCG
>JAGRKR010000348.1 GCA_020442225.1 Hyphomicrobiaceae bacterium
ACCGCGAGCGTCCCGATCAGGGCGCACCACGCACGGCTCCGCCCGCGCCGCGCCCCGGAGACCGGCCGGCAGACCGGGACGCCGACCGGCAAAGGCCAGAGGACATGGAGCCGCGCGGAAGTCTGCGCCGGAGCCGACAGGAGGAGCGAGACACGCGGCGACGGACCATAGCGCCGCCCTCCCCCGAGCCTGAGCCCGAGCCTGAGCCGCCGCCGCGGTCGCGGGACTTCGAAGCACTCCCCGGAGCGCCGTTCCCGTCGGATCCGCGGCGATGACGGCACCCTGCGCGTTGGCTGGCACGAGCGCGCCAGAGGCCTGCGCCGGACCGATCTGGGATTATTTCGACCGCCCACGACGTTAGCACCGTATCTCCTGGCACCAACGGGGCATCTCCTCGATCGATGTGACCGGGAGCCGATTTCGACGAGTTGCCGCTCTCCATCGAGAGGCGCCATGACATCGATCGATGCGCTTTCGCCCGGTACGGTTCTCGACGCACGCTTCGAGATCATGCGCACGCTGTCGAGCGATGCCATCGGCATCACCTATGCCGGCCTGGAGACCGAGACCGACGGCCTCGTCACCGTCCGTGAATTCGCCCCCGCCGGCCTGGTCAAGCGCGACGGCGCCGGCAGTCTCGTGCCGGCCCTCGAGGCCTCCGGCGGCCCGTTCGCCTGGGGGCTGTCGTCCTTTCGTGAGGTCGTCTCTCAGCTCGGCGACGTCGAGCACCCCAACCTCGACGTGCACATGGGACGCATCGACGCCAACGGTACGAGCTATCTCGTCACGCGCTTCGAAAGCGGCATCACGTTCCAGGCCTGGCTCGACGAGTTGCAGACGCCGCCGACGCAGACAGAGCTCGATCTCATCGCCCAGCCGCTGCTCGACGGCCTCGCCGCCCTCCACGACTCCGGGCTGCTGCATCTGAACATCAGCCCGGAGTCTGTGCTGCTGCGTTATGACGGCGTGCCGCTGCTCTGCGACGTCGCCGCCGGCCTCGCCATCGCCTATCACACCGGCGGCGATCCGCTGGCCGGCCTGCCGCCGGGCTATGCCGCGCCCGAGCGCTTCGACAAGAGCGTCGACAGGCTCTGCCCTGCGACAGACATCTACGGGCTCGCCGCCATCCTCTATCGCGCTGCCACGGGCCGCACCCCGGACGCCCAGACCCCACGTGACGGGGAACGGCATCCCCCCGCTGCGAGCCTCGTCCAGGAGACGTATCGCGAGGACTTCCTGGCAGCGCTCGACTGGGCGCTCGATGGCGATCCGAAGCAGCGCCCGCAGTCGGTCACGGAGTTGCGCCAGCGCCTGGCGCCGCCCACCGACAAGGCGCCGCCGGCCGCTCCGACCGTGACGGCGGATCAGGCCCTGCCCGCCGGCACGGAGATCAACGACTATCGCATCGAGCGCACCCTCGGCGCCGGCGGCTTCGGCATCACCTATCGCGCCGTCGATCATCACCTCAAGCGCTTCGTCGCCCTCAAGGAATACTTCCCGAGCGGTGCCGCGGAGCGGGCGTCCGATACGACCGTGCGCGTGACGGGCGTCGACAAGGCCGACGTCTTTGCGTGGGGGCTCGAGCGGTTCGAGGACGAGGCCCGCATGCTCGCGCGCTTCCGCCATCCCAACATCCTGCGCGTGGCGCAGGTGTTCCGGGAGAACGGCACCTCCTACATGATCCTCGACTACCTCGACGGCGAGACGCTGCAGCAGTGGCTGACGCGCACCGGCGAGCCGCCGACACAAGAGCAGATGGACAAGCTCGCATCGGGCCTGCTCGGCGCCCTCGAGGTCGTACACGGCGCCAGCGCCCTGCATCGCGACATCGCGCCGAAGAACATCATGCTGCGGGAAGACTTCACGCCGATCCTGATCGACTTCGGCTCGGCCCGCCATCTCGTGGCGGAACGTCATCATCCGTTGACCGCCGTGCTGACGCCGGGCTACGCGCCGTTCGAGCAGTATATCGTCACGGCCAACACGCAGGGGCCGTGGACGGACATCTACGCGCTCGCGGCGACCTTCTACCAGGCCGTCACCGGAAAAGTGCCCCCGGAATCGCCGGGCCGTACGATGAGCGACAGCTACGTGCCGGCGGTTCAGGCCGCCCCTCGCGGGCGCTTCCGCCAGTCGTTTCTGCAGGCCATCGACTGGGGCATGTGCATCCGCCCGTCGGACCGTCCCCAGTCCGCCGCCCAGTGGCGGGCGGCACTGCTGGGACAGGGCCCCGCCCCGGCGGCCAGCGAAACGATCCGGATCGGGGCAAACGGCGCGGCAGCGGCCGCGTTGCCCCCGACCAAGGTGGTCGATCCCATCGGCGCCGTGCCGCCGCAGGGGGCGCAACCCGGAGTGGCACCCGCCGCCGACGACCCCGACCGAACCATCGGCCTGCCCATCGCGCTGGCCTGCACGGGCGTGCTGTTCGGCGCCATCATGGCCTATCGGGGACAACTGATCGTCGCTGCCGCCGGCGTGCTGCTCGGACTCGGCGGCGCCCTGATCGCGCTGGTCGTGACCGCCAGTCGTCGCCCTTAAGGGGCCCCACTGAAAAAAGAGGCCGGCGTTGCGCGGATGCCCCTTTCAAAATCGAACGACGTTTATTAGGTTCCTCCGGGACGATTGGATCATGTAATCTTTCTGCGTTAACTTAGCGCAGCCTGGCTCGCCAGGAGATTGCAACATCTTGCACGCGTGAACTCACGGGCTCAGGGAAGACGATGGCTGACGTTGCCTCGCTGCCGCCAGGCACAATTCTGATCGACGAGTACGAGATCCTGAGGGTGTTGGGCGCCGGTGGCTTCGGCATCACCTACCTCGCGCATCATCGTGGCCTCGATTCTAAAGTCGCCATCAAAGAGTACTTTCCCCGGGGCTGGTCCGACCGTGACGCCACGGGCACCGTCGGCTCGAAATCCGATTCCGATCAGCCGCAGTTCGAATGGGGCCTCAAGCGCTTTCTCGAGGAAGCGCAGCGGCTGGCCAAGTTCAATCACCCCAACATCGTCAGGGTCGAGCGGTATTTCTCCGCCAACGGCACCGCCTACATGGTGCTCGGCTACGAAGAGGGCATGACGCTCAAGGCCTGGCTGGAGGAGCTTCCGAGCCCCCCCAACCAGGACGAGCTCGACATGATCCTCGGGCCGCTGCTGGATGCCATGGAGCTCCTGCACGCCAACGGCGTTTTCCATCGCGATCTGTCGCCGGACAACATCTTCCTGCGCGGCTCCGACGGCACACCGGTGCTGCTCGATTTCGGCGCCTCGCGCGAGGAAATCGGACGCCGCCATTCGCAGCTCATCGGCGCCCAGTCGCAGATGTTCACGGCCATCATCAAGCCGGGCTTCTCGCCGATCGAGCAGTACGACACGCGCGCCACCCGGCAGGGGCCGTGGACCGACATCTACGCGCTCGGCGGCGTGCTCTATCGCGCCATCATGGGCAGTGCACCGCCGGAAGCGCCGTCACGCTTCACGCAGGACGACTACGTGCCGCTGCACGAGGCGGCCAAGGACGGCTACAGGCGCTCGTTCCTCGCCGCCATCGACTGGTCCCTCCGGCTCCTGCCGGAAGCCCGCCCGAAGTCGGTCTCCGAGTGGCGCAAGAGCCTGATCGGCAATGCCGACGTCCCGACCGAGCCGCCACCCGTCACGCGCCAGCCTTTCGTCGGCCCGGAGACGGGCGGGCGCCCTACGGAGGCCACGGGCGGGCGCAAGTCCTCCAATGCCGGTGGTATCGCGCTCGTTCTCGTGCCGCTGATGATGATGCTCGGCGGCACCTGGCTCTATCTCAATCCGACCCTGTTCCCGATCAAGGACGAGGGGCCGTCGAAGCCCGGCGTGCGCAAGGACACGCCCTTCACCGGCAAGTCGGCCTCGCGGCGGCAGATCGAGCAGGCCGAGTCCAACTATCGCCAGCTCATCCTCTCGCGTGCCGACCGCCTGCGCGCCGCGCGCGGCCTGCATCATCTCGGCTTCCAGCCGGACGCCGAGCTGGACATGAAATTCGTCGACACGGGCAACATCCAGGGCCCCACGCTGGACTCCTTCAAGCGCTTCCAGTCGAGCCGCGGCCATCTGGTCACGGGCTATCCCGATCAGAGCCAAATCAGCTACCTGTCGACCAACGGCGAGCGCATGACCGCCTGGGAGCTCGAGCAGGACATCCTGGTGCTGAGGCAGCACAAGGACGATGCCTGGGCGCGCATCCGGGCCCTGCTCGAGGAGACCGGCGATCTGGCCGGCGGCGGCAGCTCGATCGGCCAGGTTCGCGAGGCGCTCAAGAAGTATCAACGGCGCATCGGCGAGCCGGAGACCGGCTACCTGACGACGCCGCTCCTGCAGAAGATCATCGAGACGCCCATCAAGCTGCGCCCGACGCAGCGCGACGGAGCCCAGCGCTTCAGCGACTGGTTCCATGAGCTGCGCGGCGACCGTTGCTACGTGTGGACCAACGTCGAGCGCATCGACGGTCGCTCGCTCGTGCGTGACGCGCCGGTCGTGCAGTTCTCGAAGCAGCGCGGCTCGGAGGGCGAGCGCATGTCGTTCGAGCTGGCGCGCTCCCGCCTGTTCGATACCGGCAGCCCGGTCTCGCTCAGCGGCGGCTCAGCCCGCTATTCCCTCACCATCGACGGCCCCGTGATCAAGCCCCGCAAGATCAAGAACGCCGTCTCGGAAGAGGTGACGCGGCTGTTCAACTCCTACAAGGGCATGGCGAGCATCACGGGCTCATCAGCCTTCGGCGGGCCGCTGACGCTCAATTTCTCGACGACCGGCTTCTCCGAGGCCTTCGAGCGCATGGCGACGGTCTGCGGCACGGGCATCCGTGTATGGGTCTCGCCATCGGCGCCGACCCCGCCATCGGCGCCACCCTCGACCCCGCCGGTCGCCTTCCAGCCTCATGCCGCGGTCTATCGGGCGGGCGCCAGCTTCTATGCCGTGTGGAACCATCGGACACCGACGGCCGCCGACGACACCGCGCGACAGAATTGCGAGAAGGGCGAGCGCGCCAAACCATCGCCGGGAAGCTGCCAGCGCGTTGCCAAGTTCGAGAAGCCCGTGTGCTTCTCCCTGGCCCGCACACGCGGCAGCGACTGGGGTGCGGCCTGGGAAGACAGCGTCGCAACGGCGCGCTCGAAGTCCATGGCGGAGTGCGTCAAGAGCGGCATGAGCTGCTACATCGACCTGACGTTCTGTGCCGACGGCAGCAACTTCTTCCGCGCCAAGCGTAAATAGCGCCGCGCCCGCAACGCGCCGGACGGGCGGGCGCGTGATGCGTGCCTGCCGCCCTCAGTCGGAACGTTGCATCCAGCGCACGAGCAGCGCCGCCGGCAGCACCCACGCGAGCCCGGCCACCAGATGGTAGATGAGCACGGCGAAATGGCCGGCACCCGGCAATACGGCGCCGCCGAGAGCCATCGCCACGAGCGCATAGCAGCCGAGGAAGATGAAAAGCACGATCGTGCCGACGAGCTTGCGATTGCGTTGTGACATGTCGTCCGCCTGAAAGCCGCACGTAGCGCGCACGGGAGTGGTGGCCCCGAGCCGGGAGATGCCGGCGGGCCTGCCGGACCGGACCGGCACGCCTGATCACGCCGGGGCTGTGCCACCGGGCCATGAGGTATCACGCCATGCCGGCGCCGTCGGCAACTCTTTTCGCCGCGGAGACATCGAGGGACGCCGCCATGCCGGCTGCGGCGAACCGGCGCGCGGGCACCGCGTCGCAAGCAAATTCACACGTGACATCTTGCGGTTGAGGCGGCGGAGGCGCATTCATTGCCCCGCGATGGTGAAGGCGGCGGCTCGCGTGTCATTCACGACTTCGGGAAATCTCGCATGCGATTTCTGCAAAGTCGGGCACACTCTGGCGACGCGAGAGTTCCGGTGCGCCGATCACCGGTTCAAACTGAGAGGCGAGGATGAAGGATCGGGTGTCCAGGGCATGGCCTGCGCTTGCCGCACGGCGCGGCGATCGGGAGGCGCCGGCCACCGTGCACTGGCTCGTGCGCCCCTGGCTCTATGGCATCGCCGCGCTCATCTTCGCCGTCCTCGTCGTCGGTGGCGCGACGCGGCTGACCGGCTCCGGCCTGTCGATCACCGAGTGGCAGCCCATCATGGGCATCGTGCCGCCGCTCTCCGAGCAGGACTGGCAGACAGCATTCGCCAAGTACAAGCAGATCCCGCAGTATCGCGAGATCAATCGCGGCATGAGCCTCGCCGCATTCAAGCAGATCTTCTGGTGGGAGTGGCTTCACCGCTTCCTCGCCCGCATGATCGGCTTCGCCTTCGCCATTCCCCTCGCCATCTTCTGGCTGCGCCGGCATATCGATAGCGGCCTGGCCCTGAAGCTGCTGGCCATTCTCGCACTCGGAGGACTGCAGGGCTTCATCGGCTGGATCATGGTCGCCAGTGGCCTCGTCGACCGCACGTCCGTCAGTCACTATCGCCTGACGATCCATCTCGGACTGGCGATCCTGATCCTCGGCCTTGTGTTTCTGATGGCGCGCAGCATGAGTGCCCCCGAGGGCAGCACGTGCCGCTCCAGCGTGGCCTTCCGCCGCTCGGCCTACGGCCTGGCCGGGGTCGTCTATCTGCAGATCCTGCTTGGCGCACTGGTCGCCGGCCTGCATGCCGGCCTGTCCCACAACACCTGGCCGCTCATGGACGGCCGCCTCATCCCGAACGGCCTCGGCGTCATGTCGCCCTGGTATGTCAATCTCTTCGAAAACGTGCTGACGGTGCAGTTCAACCACCGCATGCTCGCCTACATCCTGGTAATCTGGGCGTCCGTGCACTTCTACCTGTCGCTTACCACGTCCCAGGGAGAACGCATCCGCTTCGGGGCGGGCGCGCTCGTGGCAGCGCTGCTCCTGCAGGTGGTGGTCGGCATCTACACGCTCATCACCTTCGTGCCGGTGATGCTCGCCCTCCTGCATCAGGCAACCGCCGTCTTCGTGCTCCTGGTGGCCTTCTCGCACGCCCAGGACTGCTGGCTCTATCGCCACGGCGAGGCGGCCCGACAGGCCGCCGGCGAGCGGGATGGCGAGGCCGTCGTCACGATCCGATGAGCTGCCTGAACAGCGGCCTCACGGGAACAGCGGCAACTGCTCCACCGCGGTCGCCTCCGGCCAGCCGTGCATCAGGTTGAAGTTCTGCATGGCCTGGCCGGCGGAGCCCTTCACGAGATTGTCCAGCGCGCTGATCACGATCGCCCGCCCCTTGATGCGGTCCGCGAAAACGGCGATCTCGACGTAGTTCGAGCCCCGCACGTTCTGCGTTGCAGGCATCTTGCCGGCGGCCAGCACGCGGATGAACGGCTTGTCCCGGTAGGCCGCCACAAGCGCCGCCCTGAGGTCGTCCGCGCCTGCCTTGCCGACGAGGCGCACGTAGCACGTGCACAGCTCGCCACGGCTCATGGGCACGAGGTGCGGGGTGAAGTTGACGGTCACCGGCGCGCCCCAGGCGCGGCCGATCTCCTGCTCAATCTCGGGCGCATGCCGATGCTTGGCGACCGAGTACGGCGACATACCCTCGCCCGCCTCCGAGAAGAGCGTGTTCTGCTTCAGTGCCCGGCCCGCGCCGGAGACGCCGGACTTGGCATCGATCACCAGATCCTCCGCGTCGACGAGGCGATTGGCGACGAGCGGAAGCAGCGCCAGCAGCGTGGCGGTCGGGTAGCAGCCGGGGCAGGCCACGAGCCGCGTCCTGGCAATGGCCTCGGCGTAATGCTCGGTCAGGCCATAGACCGCCTCGGCGAGCAGCTCGGGCGCGCCGTGCTCGAGGCCGTACCATTCCGCATAGGTGCGCGTGTCCCTGAGACGGAAATCGGCGGACATATCCACCACCTTCACCCGCTGCGGCAGGCGGGCGATGATCTGATGCGCCGTCCCGTGCGGCAGCCCGCACACGACCGTATCGACGCCCGCCCAGTCGGCGTCCTCCTCGGACACCAGGGCCGGCAGGCCGAGCCCCGCGAGATGCGGAAAAACATCGTCCATCGCCTTGCCGGCATGGCTCTTGGCGATCAGGGAGACGATCTCGATGCCGGGATGCCTGAGCGCCAGGCGTATGAAATCGGCGCCCGTATAGCCGGATGCCCCGATGACGGCGACCCGAACCCGCTTGTCGGACTTGCGGACCATGCCAGTTGCTCCTTGACCCTAGCGTGCGATCGGTTGAGATGGCCGCGCGGATCGCGTCCATCCGGCGCCTGCGACCGTCGGCGGCGGCTCATGGTGACGAGCGAGGCCCTTTAGCGCAATTCCCAGCCGCTGTAAAAGACTGCTTCGACGAAGCACGACCTGCACCGGGAGCATGGCTCGCGCCCGGCGCCTGCCATCCGTCCCGACAGCAGGGCGAGCCGGCGAGGAAGCATGACGCGGCTGCGCATCGTTTTCGACCTCGACGACACGTTGTATCCGGAGCGATCCTACGCGCTGTCGGGCTTTCGGGCGTCCGCCGCCTGGGCGAAGCGCACGCATGGCCTCAGCGACCTCGACCGCGAGCTCGAGCACTTTCTCGATCAGGGGCATCTCGGCCAGTCGTTCCGCCTGGCGCTCGAGCAGCGCTTGCCCGGCTACACGGCCGGCGACCTGGAGGCCATCGTCGCCGCCTATCGCACGCACGAGCCCGACATCGCGCTCTTCGAGGACGCCCGCTGGGCGCTCGACCACTACGAGGCCCAAGGCCCGCTCGGGCTATTGACCGACGGCAACGTCGAGAGCCAGAGCCGCAAGGTCAAGGCCCTGGCGCTCGAGCCGCGCTTCCGGGAAATCGTCTACACCGGCGCTCTCGGGCGCGAGTTCCGCAAGCCGCACCCGCGGCCGTTCGAGGTGATGGCGGCCAGCCTCGCCGAGCCCGGCACAACGCTGGTCTATGTCGGCGACAATCCGGCCCGCGATTTCGTCTCTCCGAACCGGATGGGCTGGCTCACGGTGCAGGTGGTCCGCGCCGGCGGCATCCACGACGGAGCCGCCAGGATCGCCGGCGGAGACCCTCAGTTCACGGTTGCATCGCTCCGGGAACTGCCCGAAGCTCTGGGCCGTTGAGCGGGTGCGGACTTGACGCTTTGACCCGACACAATTGCCCTCTACTCTTCCGGCCAACAGCACCGGCAAGCGCGGAGAGAACCCGATGCGACGCATTCTACTCTTGGCAGCCCTGCTGCTCGCGGCGGCTCCAGGCGCGCAGGCCGCGACCGTCGACGACTGTCGCCAGGACCGCGATTTCGATCTCGCCATCCGCGCCTGCACGGAGCTGCTTGCCGACCAGCGCGCCTCGCCGTCGCAGCGCGCCGTGCTCTACACGCTGCGCTGCATCGCCTATCGCCGCAAAGCCGATTTCGACCGCGCCGTCGCCGATTGCGATCAGGCCGTCGGCCTGGCGCCCCTGTTCACGCCGGCCCTGACCGCGCGCGCAATCGCCTATCTCGGGCGCAGCCAGTATGATCGCGCCCTGGCCGACGTGTCCCGCGTCGTCACCATCCAGCCGGGCTCGGCCTCCTACAACAACCGCGCCTGGATCCTCTACAAGATGGGCGAGATGGCGCGCGCCGAGCAGGACGTGACCAAGGCGCTGGAGCTCAATCCCTCCAACGGCGCTGCTCTCGACACGCGCGCGCACGTGCGCGCGACGCTCGGCCGCAAGGAGGCGGCGCTCGAGGATTTCCGGCGCGCCATGCGCGTCGACCCGGAGCTGACGCGCCTCTATCAGAAAAGCCTCAAGGATCGCGGTTTCTTCAAGGGGGAAGTCGACGGACGCATCACGCCGGAGCTGGAACGGGCGCTGGCGGCCTGCGTGGCGGAGTTCCCGCGCTGCGATCCCCTGCCGATGGATGAGCAGAAACCGGTCTCGTAGGCGCCGCGGTACGATGGGCGCGGGCCTTTGCCAGGCCGAGGACACGGGCACCCGTCCGGCGCAACGGCGCCTGACGCCACGGAGCACAGGCGACTGCGGATCGGGGGCACCGACCGTCGAACGCCGCCGAAGCAGGGAGCAGACGCTGTGAACGAGTCGCGCGGCATGGCTATCATCGCCAAGGACATGGTCCTCAAGGGGGAAATCCGCAACTGCCGGCGTCTCGAGGTGCACGGCTACCTCGAAGGCAACGTCTCGACCGAGCTGCTCCTCGTGCACACGGACGGCAAGGTGTTCGGCACCGTCAAGGCCGACAATGCCGAGATCCACGGCAGCCTGCAGGGTACGGTACGCGTCAGAAACCTCATTTCGATCGCCAGCGACGGCTCCGTCGTGGGCAGCATCCAGTATGGCCAGCTCGCCCTCGCGAGCGGCGGGGAGCTCAGCGCGGAAGTGCGCAACGTTCCCCCGGAGATCGCCGGCGATCTCAATCTCGTCGTGCGCCGTGGCCGCTCCGTACGTGTCGCTGCGGGCGATCTGACGGCTGTCGATCCCGACGACGGTGCCCAGAGCCTGACGTTCTCGACCTCCAATATCGTCGGCGGCTTCCTGGCCATGGCGGCGGCGCCGGACACGGCAGTCACGACCTTCACCCAGGCAGATATCGAGGCCGGCAACGTCTTCTTCGTGCACGACGGCTCACCCGGCGCCAGGGCGGGCTTCGATGTCGTCGTCGCCGACGCCAAGGGCGCGACTTCCGGCGGCGCCCAATCGGTTACCGTAGACGTCATCGCCTAAAGGTACGAAGGCGGGTTCAGAGCAGGCTGGCGACCAGAAACAGCACGCACGACACCGCGCCCGCCAACGGCACCGGCCATGGCACGGAAAAATGGCGCGGCTTCTCCGCGCGGTTGCCCGCCTCACGGACCTTGATCCCGAGAAGCGCCAGGTTAACGAGCGCAAAGATCACCAGGATGAGCCGTGAGCTCTCCTCTGCGAGCCGCTCCAGAGGCAGGGCCACGGCGAGCACGAGCGTGCTCGCCACCACCAAGCCGGTCGCCAGCAGCGGCGTCCGCGTGCGCGCATCGACGCCGGCCAGCGCGCTCGGCAGGCTCCCCTGGCGCGCCAGACCGTAGGTGACGCGCGAGGCCATGATGATCTGCACGATGATGCCGTTGAGCGTGGCGACGATGGCGACCGCGCTCAGCGTCAATGGCGAGCCGCCCGTCACCTTCTCGAAGACCAGTCCGAGCGGAGCGCGGGAGGCCGCGAGTTGATCGGCCGGCACGGTCGTCACACAGACCCAGATCACCAGGAAATACAGGATGGCCGTCACCCCGAGAGTCAGGAAGATCGCCCGCGGCAGTGTCCGCTCGGGCTCCTTCACTTCCTCGGCGATGTTGACGAGCCCCTCGAAGCCGACGAAGGCAAACACGGCGATCATGGCCGTGCCGAGGATGCCGAGCCACGCCTGGCTCGAGGGGGCCGGCACGACCTCGGGCAGGCGGGCGATCATGGCCGGCTCCGCCATGAGGCCGGCGACGATGATCACCAGCAGACCGCCGATCTCGATCACGGTCATCACCCCGGCGAGGCCGATCGACTCGTTGATGCCGGCGGCCGCCACGCCGCCCATGAGGAGGACGACCAGGGCCACCACGACGACCTCCGGCAGATCGACGAAGGCCCGCACGTAGCCGGCGCTGCCGACGCTGATGGCCGCAGCCGCCACAATGGCGGCGGCGATCACCAGGAGACCGACGATCAGGGCCAGCAGCGGGGAGCCGAGCCCCTCGCGCACATATGCGGCCTCGCTGGCGCTGACGGGAAGTCGCCCGGCCAGCTCCGCGAACGAGCAGGCGGTCAGCGAGAGCAGCAGGGCGGCGATCAGGAACGCCAGCGGTGCATGCATTCCGGCCCGACCGGCGGCGATGCCGATCAGAACGTAGATCCCCGCCCCGATCGTGACGCCCAGTCCATAGAGCACAGTCGGCAAGAGCGTCAGTGAGCGCTTGAGCCGCGGCAGCTCCTGGCTCCGATCCTCCACACGGCCTCTCCCGATCTCGTCACAGCCGGCCGATCATATCAGGAGCCGCGTGCCCAAGCCGCGACATTCCGCATCAATCCCTTGCCGGAACGTCTCTTTTCTGACGTTTTGGCCCTGCGCCGAATTGCTGCATACAGGCTTGGAGACGATTGAAAAGCCCCCCCCGGATCGGTACGGTGTGCCAGCCGTGCAACAATGGAGCATGCGATGCCTGGTAGCACGACCGCGTGCGATGCGTGCGCCATCCGCCACCGTGCCGTTTGTGGATCGCTGACACGCGACGAAATCTTGCAGCTGAACCAGATCGCCCGGCACAAGCACGTGTCGGCGGGGCAGACGATTCTGACCGATCATGAGCGGCCCGAGTATTTTGCCAACATCATCGCCGGGGTGGTCAAGCTCACAAAGACGCTGGCCGACGGACGTCAGCAAATTGTCGGGCTGCAATTCCCGTCCGACTTCATCGGCCGCCCGTTCGGCTCACGCAGCCCCTATTATGCCGAGGCCGCGACCGACGTGACGCTCTGCACGTTCGGCAAGGAGCGCTTCGAGCGGCTGCTCATGCAGCATCCCGGCATCGAGCATCGCCTGTTCGAGCACACGCTCGACGAGTTGGATGCCGCGCAGGAATGGATGCTCCTGCTCGGCCGCAAGTCCGCGAGCGAGAAGGTCGCGAGTTTCCTGCTGATGATCGCCCGCCGCTCGCGACAGGTGACCTGCGAGGCGAACAAGGACGGCCTGCATTTCGCCAAGTTCGATCTGCCGCTGACCCGGGCCGATATCGGCGATTACCTCGGCCTGACGATCGAGACGGTGAGCCGCCAGATGACCCGCCTGAAGTCGCAGGGCATCATCAAGCTCGAGGGCATGCGAACGGTGATCGTGCCCGAACTTGATCATCTCGCCGAAGCCGCCGAGATCGACCAGAGCTGACGGTCCCGGCCGAAGAGCCACGACGGAGCGTCCGCGACAGGCGATGGCTGCGTGTGGCCGCCCCGCCCGCGTCCCGGCTACTCAATTTCCGGCCACTCAGTCCAGATCCTGCACGGAAATTACGCGGAACGTGCGCACCTCGCCGTCGTGCTCCTTGATCGACACGTATTCACCCGGCTTGAAGACGTGGTGGCCGAAGCGATAGCCGCTCTCGTCGCTGTCGACGGGGCCGTTGACGTCGTAGTGAAAGGCCCAGGAGCCGCCGGGCTTGCGCACGAGGTGACCGATCTCGTCCTTGTTGCCCTCCCAGAAGCGCTTGACGCGGCAGCGCTCGCGCTGCGTCCGCCACTCATCGACGACGAGATGCCCCTGATCGTCGAGCGGCGCGATGAAATCGTAGCCGTGGTGGCGGCTGCCGTTGGGGTGATCATGATCACGCGCAAGCTCGAGCTTGATGCGTTGCAGGGCCATGGGCGTTACCTCCGAGTAGGGCTGATGCAGTTTCGGCCGCGCCGAATGCACCGTGACGAACGGACAAGAGTGGATTGCGACGAGCGGCTGGCTAGTGCGACATCAGCACGGGAACGGTCATGTGCCTGAGGATGTGGCGCGTGGCGCCGCCGAACACCAGCTCCCGCAGACGCGAGTGCCCGTAGCAGCCCATGACCAGGAGATCGGAGCCAAGATCGGCGATGCGCGACAACAATTCGTCGCCGACGCCGATGTCGGTCCCGACGGAGGTGCTCGCCTCGATCTTGATGCCGTGGCGCGCCAGCGTCGCGGCGATGTCGACGCCCGGCAGGTCGCCGCTCCGCTCGGCATCGTCCTCGGGATTGACCCAGAGCAGCCGGACCGACTTGGCGTTCTGCAGCAGCGGCAGCGCGTCGAAGAGCGCGCGCGCCGACTCCCGGCTGCCGTTCCAGGCGACACAGACATTCTGGCCGATGGTCGCGTAGGTTCCGACGTTGGGGACCACCAGCGCCGGCCTGCCGCTTTCCAGCGCCAAGCGGTCGGGTACGTCGAGCAGGACCGTGCGATCCCAATCGGCGTCGGCCTGACTGGCGATGATGAGGTCGGCCGCGCGGCCGTGTTGCATCACGACGTCGCCGACATCGGCCTCCAGCTCCTCGTTGAGCCGCCATTCGGCGACGAACGACTGGCCCGCCGTCGCCTTGTCGAAGGCAGCCTTGATGCGCTCCGCCTCCTGACGGCAGAAATCGCGATGCGCGGTGATGACCTCGCCGCCATAGGGCACGGCGACGGCCGGCGCGATCACGATGGGTGGCAGCACGTAGAGCCCAATCAGGTGGCCATTCGAGCGCCGCGCCAGCTCCATGCCGGCGGAAAGAAGCTGTGCGACCCGACGCTCGTCGTTGAAGTGTACCAGGATCGTCTTGTAGCCCATGGTCGTGCTCCTCAGCTCCACTCCGGCGGATACGTTTGATACGATGACGCCGGACGCGAGCGCCGACTTTGATACCAATCAAGGATCGATGGCGCCGCTCCGGGATTGAATAATGCCATGAACTCCAGAGAACGCGATCATTTCCGACAACCGTGGTTGCCCAGGCAGCCGCAACGACGTCATCTCCCGCGACGCCGTTCGCCCGGGCGATGGGCCGGCATGCTCGTCGTGGCGCTGCTGGCGGGCTGCGGCCTGCAGGCGATCGCGGCGTCCTCTGCGCGCGCCGAGGAGCAGACGTGGCAGACGATCCTGCGCCAGCAGCTGCGCAGCGAGCGCGGCTGCGTGCTGAAGCACATCGTATTCGTGAAGTCGTTCCCGCTCGGCAACCGTCAGGCGCTCGAAGGACGCGTGCGCTGCATCGATGGGCGCGAATTCGACTTCACCCGCGAGAAAGCTCACCACCATTTCCGCCTGCAACTGTGCCGGCCGAGCGTGTGCTGAGCCAAAGGGTGCGTTGAACCTCGAAGTGTGCGCACGATGCAGCGGGAGCTCGCGTGCCAATGACCCGATCCGACGTCGTCGATTTCCTCTCACGCCCCGCGGCCTATGACCCGCCCCCGGCGTCCGTCTCGTGCATCTCGACGCATGGCGCGCATGTCTTCCTGGCCGGCGATCGCGTCTTCAAGATCAAGCGACCCGTCGCCTACGACTACATGGATTTCTCCTCCCTCGAGCGCCGGCATCGCATGCTCTGTCGCGAGTTCGAGATCAACCAGCCGCACGCGCCCGGCATCTATCGCCGCCTCGTTGCGATCACGCGCGGCGCGGACGGCCGGCTGGCGCTCGGCGGGCGTGGCGAGATCGTCGAATGGGCCCTGGAGATGGCGCGCTTCCCCGAAGCCGACGTGCTGAGCCGCATGGCCGATGCCGGCCGCCTGACGCCGCCGCTGCTGACCGCGCTGGCCGACGTCGTCGCGCAGTATCACGAGAGCGCTCCCATTGCGCGCGGGTTCGATCCGGTTGCGGCGCTGTCGCACGTCGTCGACGAGCTGGCCCAGGCCTTCCCGACCATGACGGAGGTCGTGCCGCCGGACGCGGCGGAGGCGTTGATCGCTGCTCTTCGCACGGCGCTCGCGACGGCCGCCGAGACGTTGCGCGCGCGGACAGCGGCAGGGCTCGTGCGCCGCTGCCATGGCGACCTGCACCTCGCCAACATCGTCTTGTGGCATGGCGTGCCGACGCCGTTCGATGCCATCGAGTTCAGTGAACAGCTCGCGACCATCGACACTCTCTACGACCTGGCGTTCCTGCTCATGGACCTCGACGCCCGCGGCACACGCGCTGCCGCCAATCTCGTGCTCAACCGCTATCTCTGGCGCACCGGCCTGGATATCAACCTCGATGGGTTGATCGCGCTGCCGCTGTTCCTCGCACTGCGCGCGGGCATCCGAGCGATGGTGGCGAGCCAGCGCAGGCACCTCGACGCAGATGGCGGAGAGGGACTTGGCGCGG
>JAGRKR010000349.1 GCA_020442225.1 Hyphomicrobiaceae bacterium
ACCACGGACGAGCGCAAGTGGTGGCGGCAGGGCATTGATCCCGTCGTCATTGCAGAGCGGCTTTAGAAAGCGGGGCATGGGACGGTGCTGCCCGAGGAATAAACCTGGGTGACGGACCGTCCCCGCACCTCATGATTGCTGCGGCCAAGACACGTCAGCTGGTGTCGATTGCGCCAGCGGGCGTTCTAATTCTTGTCGCCGGTACCGCACCCGATAGCACGTCATGAACGATTGTGACTCTGCTGGCCGATGTCATCCTTGCATGTAGCTGCGCCGACCCGTTGTATTGGCGAGAACGAGGAGTTCACGAGCATGCCCTGTATGTGGACCAGCTCCTTTCCGGCACCGCGGCTCGGTCACCATGCCGCTCGCGGACTGACCTGCATGCCACAAGCACGACGCCGCCCGCTTCTTGGCGAAGCGCGACAGTTCAGCTCTGGTCTCGATTTGTCGACGATGAGATCATGTGCAGACAATGCGTCGGGTCCGGGGGTGGCATGAAGTGCGTCTTGATTGGGGCAGCGATCGCGCTCGCGGTGTCGACCACGCCTGCTGCCGCTCAGGATGGCTGGCCCTGGTCGATGTTCGAGCAGCCGAAGGCAACGCCCAAACGGGGCCCGAGGAAGACGAAGCGGCAGCCGGATCGAACGCGCAAGCGCCAGGTACCTGCCTCGGCGGCGAAGGACAGTGGACCTCGCTCGAAGCTAGACAGCAAGCACGCAGCGTGGCCGATCCTACGCACTGAATGGACGGCCCGTGACGAAGCGGGCTACGAGGAGTTCATTCGACGCATCGGCGAAAGCGGGTGCCGGACCGTCCACAAGTGCCTGTCGAGCCCGGTTTCGAATCCGATCTACGCGGTTAGCAATCCACCGGGCTCCGTATTCTTCGCCGACTGCGCTGACCTGCCCTATGTTCTCCGCGCCTATTACGCCTGGAAGAACGGCCTGCCCTTCTCATACTCCGTGGCGGTCAGCCCGCTGGGCCCCTCGCGGGACATCCGCTATACGGCGCGCGGCAACAGGGTCGTGTCGCGACGCGACATCGTCGGCGGAGCGGCCGACGCGAGACGGGTTTTGCGCGAGATCGCCGATGCCATCTCGTCGGCTCACTATCGCTACCCCCCGCATCCCGAAGGCCGCCTGCTGCCCGATCATTATCCGGTCGGGATCACGCCGGCCAGCATCAGGCCTGGCACGATCATCTATGATCCCAACGGTCATCTCGCCGTCGTCTACAAGGTCACGCCCGAGGGACGCATCCACTTCATCGACAGTCATCCCGACAACTCGCTGACGCGAAGCGTCTATGGCAAGGCGTTCACGCGGGCGTCTCCGGCCATGGGCGCGGGCTTCAAGCGGTGGCGCCCGTTGAAACTCGTCGGCGCCGTCAAAGTGGCCGACGGGACCTTGAAGGGCGGACGCGTCGCACTTGCCGCCGACAAGGACATTCCCGACTGGTCGGACGAGCAGTTCTACGGCACGGAGAAGAACCCGAGGAAAGCGTGGCGGTCGGCGCGGTTCATGATCTCCGGGCAAGCCCTCGGCTTCCACGAGTTCGT
>JAGRKR010000350.1:0-7488 GCA_020442225.1 Hyphomicrobiaceae bacterium
GCCAGGCACCCGACGTAATGCTCGACTGCCGACGTGAGCTCGGTGGAGGCTCGGGAGAGGTCGAGCGACGCATGCACCTGCTCCAGCCTGGCGAGGCGATCGAGGCCGATGCGCCAGGAGATCGAACCCGCATGCACGCGGTAGAGATAGAGCGGCTCACCGCTGACGACGAAGCGCGCGGAAGCGAGCAAGGCCTCGAGCAGCAGGACATAATCCTCGCCGTTGTGCAGATCCTCGCGGTAGCGCAGGCCCAGGCGGCGCAGCATGTCCGTGCGGATCATCGGCTTGATGGCGCCTAGGCGGGCGTGCTTGTCGAACAGGGCATTGCCGCGCACGAAGGCTGGCGCATCGACCGATACGGCGTATATCCCGGGGTCGCCCGCAAGCATGTACGTCCCGAGCGGCCGTCCGGCTGCATCCATGCGGGCGAAGTTGTCGGCGACGATATCGGCGGATGTCGCCGCGGCGAGCGCGAGGAGGCGGGCGCTCCGGTCGGCCGTAACGAGGTCGTCTCCGTCGAGGACCGCCAGCCACGCCCCTCTGGCCGCCTCGATCCCCATGTTGCGGGCGGCCGATGGACCGCCATTGCTCGAGCGGCGCAGAACGCGCACGCGATCGTCTGCCTCGGCCAGCGTTGCGACGCGGGCCGCCGTGTCGTCGCGCGAGGCGTCGTCGACCACGATCACCTCGACGCGGACATCCTGCTGAGCGAGGGCGGAGCGCACGGCAGCCTCGATGAAGGGCGCTGCGTTATAGGCGGCCACGATAAACGAGACATCGATCGCGCGCCCTGAGGCGCCCGGCTTCTCCGCTGGAGCGGCCTGCTGGCTCGGTTGTGTCACGGATCGCTCGCTGTCACCGGTCATGCCGGCAGACTGGGCATAGTCCGCCGCCCCGCACAGGGGCGTTTCGGCGGGTCCTGGCGGCGGCGATACGCCAAAAGACCTACGCAATTCGCATGGCGAGAAGGGGCGGCAATGCCACGTCCGCGTTCGGCGTCAGGTGGGCAGGAGCCCAAACCGCTTGCGCACCTGCCGTCTCCCGAGCGACGACATCGCCCGGGCCAGCCGCCCGAGCGAGATGGACATGCCGGCGCTCTTGCGCAGCACTTCGGCATGGAAGCGAAAATAGCGGAGGCGGTCGGGCCGCTTGAGAAAGGCGCGGACCAGGCGCTGGTAGTACGTCGCCGACGTCTCGTGCTTCAACGCCGCGAGCTCGTCCGGCTCGAACAGCGCGTCGCCCATACGGTGCAGCGTCAGATGCCGGTAGAGAACGTCGATGTCGTAGGAGAGCACGCGGCCGAGCGTAGAGTCGGGATCGCGTGTCGTCTGCGTCAGGACCTCCGGGACGAAGCCGAAGTCCGACTCGAGCAGCACATCGATCGTTGCATCGAGATCGTCGAAGAAGGCGTCTTTCCGGTAGAACTCCGGCCGCGCCCGCACCAGATCGGCGCGATACATGACCGTCGTCGGGCTGCCGAAGGCGTAGACCTCGCCGCGCAGCGTCCGGCGGCAGACCTCAGGTCCCGGGATCGCCTCGGGCAAGCGTCCTGCCCCGGCATCCTCGACGACCTCGTCGATCAGGCGATGACTGCTGACGACACCGACGCGCGGATGCCGCTCCGCCAGAGCCAGCATGCGCTCGAGGCAGCGAGGCAGCAGGACATCGTCGGCCTGCACGATCTTGCAATAGGTCGCCCGTGGCGACATCAGGCGCAGCGCGCGGTTGTAGTTCGCGCCCTGGGCCACGTGCGCGTCGGGGGCGACGTAGCGGATACGGCTGTCGCGCGCTGCGTAGCTCCCAGCGATCGCGCCCGAGCCATCGGTGCTGCAGTTGTCTGCAAGGACGTACTCGAAATCGCCATGCGACTGCTCCAGAACGCTCTCGATGCACCGGGAGAGCGTGTCGGCAGAGTTGTAGAACGGCGTCACGACGCTGACGTGCATTCGCCTCGGGCCTCCTCCGGTTGCCGGCTTCAGAGTAGTCCTGCTCGGCCCTGCTCGCGCTCCTACTTCCTTGGTACGGCGGAGGTTGGTCGGGCGCCGCAGCTCCGCAACCCGGACCGTGAGCCTGCGCACGATCGGCTTCTGGGCGAGGGTGTTTCACCGCCATCTTCGTTGCGGCGCGCGGCGTCCTCGTTGCAACCGGGACACGTCAACCGGTGGCGCGCGCGCACTTTCCGCCCAATCCCTTGTGGCAGTCTCGCCTACCGGATTACCGTAGAGGATGGTTGAAGAACCCACGGCCATTGTCATCGGAGCATGTTGCTGCGTCCTCCCGGCCGCCCAATGGGAGTGAACAGTTCATGAGCACGACTTCTGTCAGGGTGCGGACCGCCAGCACATCGCGCGCGACCGGATATGTCCACATAGCGCTGATGCTCCTGCTGGCCATCGGCCTGCACCTGTCGCCGCAACAGGCCGCCGCGCAGGAGGGGCGAGGCTCAGGCTCGCCGTTCGCAGGTTATTACCTCGGTTTGCAAGGCGGATACGCCTGGGGGCGGACCTCGATCAAGGACGGTGGCACTGCCATTACCAATCCCCCGTTTGGCGCCTTTTCGTGCGGCCCGGCGCTCACGGGAAACTATTGCAGCGTCCCCTTGAAGCTCGAGGCCGATGGGGGGCTTGCGAGTATCACGCTCGGGCGCAACTTCACCACCGGCCCTTTCCTTCTCGGCCTCGAGGCGGAGTTCGGGTTGACCAATGTCACGTCTGACAAGACGTTGATCCGCCCCTTCAACGATCGCGACTTCGCGGTTCTGCGCTACGGGTGGTACACGGCGCTCACGGCTCGGCTTGGCCACACGATCGGTCGCGGTCTCGTTTATGTGAAAGCTGGGGCCGCACTCGCTCGCATCAAGCACAAAGCTGCCGATATCGATCTGGTGGGCGGTACGTTTCAGATTTATCCGGGCAGCGTCACCAGCGACGACAGCGTACGTCTCGGCCTCGTCCTCGGCGCTGGCGTCGAGTATGCTCTGACTGAGACCGTCTCACTCCGAGCCGAATACGTCCACATGGGCTTTGCCTCCGAGACCTCGCGCAGCCCGGATGGTGACATCTACCGCCACGAGGCGGATCTGCACTCTGTACGCATCGGCCTCAACTGGCGGCTCCTGCCCCGCTAGCGCCGTCTCCCCCTGCCGACCGCAGATCACGTGGCACGGCAGATCCTGCGGACGGAATCGGCGGCCCGCGACGAGGCGGGCTACGACGCGTTCATCCGGCGCATCGGCGGGCGCGGCAGCCGCAGTCGGATCTCGCTCATGACGGGTCGCTCATGCACGTGATCGTCTGGCGCGAAACATCGGCGAGCCGGCTGCCCACCCGGCTCGGGATCGCCACAATGATCGTCTCACCGGCTCTTGTCTGCGCGCAAGTAGACGAGCCAATAGACGAGCGCCACCAGAACACCACCGCCGCCGATATTGCCGATGGTGACCGGCAGAAGATTGGCGACGAGCGCGCCGATGCCGATGCCGGAAGCGCCATTGAGCGCGCCGATCGGGATCAGGTACATGTTGGCGATGGAGTGCTCGAGCCCGAGCGCCACGAAAGCGGTGATCGGAAAGACGATGGCGAGCACCTTGCCCGACACGGTATGCGCGGCAAAGCACATCCAGACGGCGAGACAGACGAGCGTGTTGCAGAGGACGCCGCGCGCGAACGCTTGCATCGGGTCCAGCGCTACCTTGGCCTGGGCGATGGCCGCGGCGGTCTTGGCCACGGCCCCGTCGCCGGTCGCCATGATGCCGGAAAGCTGCACGAGCACGACGGTGCCGAGCGCGCCGACGAGATTGCCGAGATAGACGAGCCCCCAATTCCTGAGCAGGGCTGCGGTGGACACGCGGCCATCCGCCCAGGCCATGACGATGAGGCTGTTGCCGGTGAACAGCTCGGCACCGCCGATGAGCACGAGGATCAGCCCGAGCGAGAAGGCGAGGCCGCCGACGAGGCGCGTCGGGCCGAGGCCGAGCTCGCTGCCGGTGATCGTCACGGTATAGAACATGGCGCCGAAGGAGATGAAGGCGCCGGCCAGGACGCCGAGCGTGAGGAGCGGGATCAGCGGTAGATTGGCCTTGCGCACCCCGACCTCCTCGACGAGATGCGCAATTCTGGCCGGTGACACGACATCGAGCGGGTGGGGCTCGCTCGGCAGTTCATCCGGGCGTCGTGTGGTCTCGACCGTCATTCCCATCTCCCGATTCGTCCGGCATCGCGGTGCAGCCCCGCCGGGCCGGCGTTTCCCCTGAACACGTGCGCTGCGTCACCAGGACACCCTGCACGAGACGTAGCGGATTCCGGCAACCTCTTCATGACTGAAATCAAGGAATTGCCCCAACTCCGGCGGCCCCGCACGGCGTGCGACGCGTTGGCCCGCTGCGGCAAACTGGGCGTCGACCTTTGCGAAAGATCAAAACCGCGCAAGCGTCTCGAACTAGCCTTCAGTGAGCATCAGAGTCGGCGCCAGAGTCGAGCGAACAGTAGAAGGGGCGGTGCCGGACGAAGCGATCAACAGGGGGTAGCAATGCAAGGCATGGCTGGAGCGCAGGTCACAGCGACCGGGACGCATCGCGGCACGGCGCCGACCGGAAAACCACCGGCGATGCTCGATCTCGGCCCCGTGGCAGCGGCCGAGGTTCATCACGATCCCTTCGTCTTCTTCACGGCGAGCCCGCTGCTGAGCGACGCCGCTCTCGCCGCCGTGCGCGCCGACTTCCCGAAGATCGACAAGCCCGGCATCTATCCGCTGTCGGCGCTCGAGTGCAGCGGCGCTTTCGCCCGCCTGATCGACGATATCCGTTCCGAGGCGCTGGCGGAGCTGGTCGGCGAGAAGCTCGGTGTCGAGCTCAGGGGGCTGCCGCTGATGATCACCGTGCGCGGGCACGCGCAGAAAAAAGATGGCCGCATCCACACCGACACCAAGGACAAGGTCGCGACCTGCCTGCTCTATCTGAACGAACGCTGGGACGATGCGGGAGGCCGGTTGCGCATGCTGCGCAGCGGAACCGACCTCGAGGACTATGCGGCGGAGGTCTCGCCGAGCGGCGGCACGCTCGCCGCCTTCAAGGTCGCCGGCAACTCGTGGCACGGCCACAAGCCGTTCGTGGGTGAGCGTCGCTACGTGATGTTCAACTGGGTCCGCTCGGAGGCCGCACTCAATCACCAGCTCGGCCGCCACAAGTTCTCGGCCGCCATCAAGCGGCTGGTGCCGTTCTTCTACAGGGGGAAGTGACATGAATGCCATGCCAGCGCCGAAGCTGGAGCCGGTCGATGGAGAGGCCGTCGTCCAGTCGTTCCTGAGCTGCCTGCAACGGGCCAGGCACGAGACGAAGCCGTTCGATTTCTGGCTGCTCGAAGACGCACTGCCGATCGAGGACGCCAACGGGATCGTGGCGCTGCCGTTCGCCCCGCCGGCGGAAATCCTGTTCAACGGCAAGCGCGAAACGAACAATGCCACGCGCGTCTATTTCACGCCCGAGAACCAGGCGCGTTTCCCCGTCTGCGCGCGTGTCGCCGCCGGTTTCGACGATCCGCGCGTGCGGCGCACCATCGAGGAAAGCACGGGGACGGACCTGACGGGCACGCGGCTCCGGATCGAGTATTGCCAGGATACGCCCGGCTTCTGGCTGGAGCCGCACACGGACATCTTCGTCAAGAAGTTCACGATGCTGGTCTACCTCTCGGACGATCCGGGCCTGAAGCTCGCCGGCACCGACATCCACGAAGGTCCGCCCGATTTCCGCTACGTCTGCTCGGCCCCCTATGGCATGAACAAGGGAGTGATCTTCATCCCGGGCAAGACGAGCTGGCACGGGGTCGGCCACCACCCCGTCACAGGGACTCGCCGGTCGATCATCATCAATTTCGTCACTGCCGACTGGCGAGATACCTGGGAGCTTTGCTGAGCGGGCCGGCAGGCGCTGCCTGATGTCTGCGGCGCGCGACGCTTAAGGGTCCGATCACTTTGATGTGTCGAGGACGCCAAGCCCTCTCGACAAGTCGCGAAAATCGACGATCATGAGGGATGATGCGCAAGATCGCCCACGCCTCGTTGCTCGCTCTCACGCTGCTGGTTCTGGCCTTGGCCGGGTCCGGCAGCGGCTTGGCGTGCGATCATGCCAAGATGGCGGCGGCTCCCGAGGCGCCCGTCACGGCACCTGTCACGGTTTCGACCCCTGTCACGAGTCCAGCACCTGTCGCTGCTCCGGCCACGGACGCACGTGAGAGGCAACTGGCGCCGCCCCACCATCGCGCAGCCACGCCCGACCACCAGCCCTTGCAGACGAGCGAGGGCGCCGACCACGGCCCGGATCACGCCGGGCACTCGGGCAACCACGATTGCTGCGTATCTGCCGGGCTCCACCATCTCGCACGATGCGCTGGCCTGTGCTGCAGTTGCTCGCAGCCCGTGACCGTCGTGCTCGCCAGCGCGGACACGCGTCGGCTCGTCCTGGCAAAGCCGGCCCGACCCGGCGCTCCGCAGGTCCGCCCCGTCGCCTTGCAGGCCGTGCGCCACGAGAGCAGCACCGGGCCACCGATCGCCGGCGTGGCCGACGCCAGCGCCCGCCTCTCCCCCGCGGAGCGGCGGCTCATGCGATTCCTGCGCCTTACACTCTGATTCCAGCTCCTCTCACGGCGACAGCCGTCGGTTCGCGCCCGCAGCGCGACCGGCTCCGGCGTCGCTGCGTACTCGTTACCCGAGACCTGTGACCCGAGCGGACCGGCGGTCGCGAGCCCCCGGCCCAGCCCCCGGCACAACGGGATCGCCGGCCGACTCGCATCGGCTGGACGATCGAGGAGCAAGACTGATGTGCACCACCTGCCGACTGCAACGTCCACCCCGTCGACGGCGACTTGTCCTCGCCGCCGTGACCAGCCCTTGGCTGATCGCGCTGGCGATGACGCCATGGCGCGCTACGCAGGTGTTGGGGCAAGGCCCGGAGGCGACGAGCGCCGATTGGAGCTTCACTCTCGTCGCCGCCGCACAGGCCAAGGACGGCGCCGCCAAGGCCGTCAAATACACCTGCCCGATGCACCCCCATTACATCGCCGACCATCCCGGCACATGCCCGATCTGCGGCATGGATCTCGTCAAGGTGGCCGCGGCGGAGCCCGGCGCTCCTTCCAAGGGGATGAGCCGCGAGATCGTGCGCATCGCGCCCGAAACGCTGCAAAGCATGGGAATACGCATCGCCAAGGTCGAGCAGGCAAGCTTCGGCCGCAGCATCCGCTCGACCGGCATGGTGATGGCCAACGACCGCCTGCGCACCATCCTGACCGGGCGCGTCGAAGGCTGGATCGAGGACCTGCGCGTGACCGCCGTCGGCGACGCGGTCAAGCGCGGAATGCGCCTCTTCGAGATGTTCAGCCCCGAGCTCATCGTGTCGCAGCGTGACTATCTCGCCGCCCTCGCCACCCGCGACGAGCGGCGACGCGCCGACGTCGAGCAGCGGCTGCGCTCGTTCGGCCTCCAGACCCAGGCCAT
>JAGRKR010000350.1:7551-9862 GCA_020442225.1 Hyphomicrobiaceae bacterium
CTCAACGTGGTCAGTGGCGCCTACGTGCGCCGTGGCGTGACCATCGCCACCATCCAGGACTACTCCACGGTCTGGCTGCAAGTCGCCGTCGCCGAGAAGGATCTGGGACTGCTGCGTGGCGCGGCCAAGGCCAAGGTCTCCCTGGCGAGCCAGCCCGGCCGCACGATCTCGAGCCGGATCGACTACATCTATCCGACCATCGATCCGAAGACCCGGACCGGCCAGGTGCGGCTCGTCGTCGATAACGCCGATGGCCAGGTGCGGCCGGGCTCCTTCGCCGACGTCACCTTCGAGATCGGCGTCGAGCCGCGGCTCGCCGTGCCGAGTGAAGCCATCCTGCAGAGCGAGGCTGGCACCTTCGTCGTCGTTTCCCTCGGGGAAGGCCGTTTCGAGCCCCGCGCGATCAGGACGGGACTCGTCTCGGGTCGCTGGACCGAGGTGATCAGCGGCCTCGAGGCCGGCCTGCCGATCGTCGTCTCCGGACAATTCCTGATCGACTCCGAAAGCAGCCTCAAAGAGGCGTTCGGCAAGCTGCAGCGCCAGCAACTCGCGCTCGGGCTCCTGACACCGAGCGCGATCGAGCTCGCCATGATCGATCATATCGTGGACGCCGCGCTCTACCTCCACGAGGCGCTGGTGGACGGATACGCCGTCGAGCCGAAGCAGCTCGATGCGGCACGACAAGTGAAGGACGCGCTCTGGCCCGCCTACCAGGGCACCCAGCTCGCCTTTGTCCTCACGGATGCCGTCGCGGCGCTCGACAAGGCCAAGGCCGCACGCACCGAGACGGAGACGCGGGCCGCCTTGGCCGCGCTCGTGAGCGCGCTCAAGCCCTGGCTCGTCGAGGGCGCGCCGCAACATTACGCCGCCAAGAAGGTGCAGATCTTCGAGGAGGAGGGCAGCGCGCGCCTGTGGCTCCAGCTGCAGGCCAAGCCCGCCAATCCCTACGGGCCGGCAGCCGCCAGGCTACTGGCCTGGCCGACCCGGAGCCAGCCTGTCAAACCGGCTGCGGACGCGAAGACCAAGCCTGAAGCGAAGCCCGCGCCGACCGGCCATATCAAGGGAAGCCACTGATGAGCGCGCCTGAGGATATCGCCGGGCACGATCCGACGAAGTCGGCCGTCGCCCGCCTCATCGACTGGTCCGTCGCCAATCAGTTCCTCGTGGTGATCGGCGCACTCGCGCTGATCGTCACCGGGTGGCTGGCGATCCAGCGTACGCCGCTCGACGCCATCCCCGACCTCACCGACACCCAGGTCATCATCCGCACCGAGTTTGCCGGCCAGTCGCCGCAGATCGTCGAGGACCTCGTGACCTATCCGCTGTCGACGACGCTCCTCGGCCTGCCGCGCACCAAAGCCGTGCGCGGCTTCTCCATGTTCGGCACGAGCTTCGTGTTCGTGGTCTTCCAGGACGGCGTGGATCAGTATTGGGCGCGCGCGCGTGTCGTGGAAGCGCTCTCCAAGATCGGCGGCTCGCTGCCGGCGAACGCCAGGCCACAGATCGGACCGGACGCCACAGGCGTCGGCTGGGTCTTCCAGTACGCCATCGTCGATCCGTCCGGCCGCCACGACCTGGCCCAGCTCAGGTCGCTGCAGGACTGGTTCGTGAAGTTCGAGCTGGCGACCGTCCCCGGCGTTTCCGAGGTCGCCTCGGTCGGCGGCTTCGTCAAGGAGTATCAGGTGCTCGTCGATCCGAGCCGGCTGCGCGCCTACAACGTGCCGCTGTCGCGCATCGTCGCCGCCGTGCGGGCCGCCTCGTCCGAGGTCGGCGGACGCGTCATCGAGCAGGCCGAGACCGAGTTCGTCGTCCGCTCGACCGGCTACGTGCAGAATGTCGAGCAGCTCCGCACCGTCGTCGTCCTGGCCGAGAACGGCACGCCCGTGCACCTCTCCGACGTCGCCCGCATCGTTGAGGGTCCTGAGCTGCGGCGCGGCGTGGTCGAGCTCGACGGCAAGGGCGAGGTGGTCGGCGGCATCGTCGTGATGCGCGCCGGCGAGAATGCCCTCAACGTCATTCGCGGCGTCAAGAAGAAGCTCGCGGAGCTGGCTCCGGGCCTGCCGGCCGGCGTGCGCATCGTGCCGGTCTATGATCGCGCGCCCCTGATCGAGGACGCCGTCGGCTATCTGACGCACAAGCTGATCGAGGAAGCGCTCGTGGTGGCGCTCGTCTGCCTCATCTTCCTCCTGCACGCCCGCTCGGCTTTCGTCGCCATCATCACCTTGCCGCTCGGCGTGCTCGCCGCACTCGCGATCATGGCCTGGCAGGGCATCACCGCCAACATCATGTCGCTCGGCGGCATCGCCATCGC
>JAGRKR010000351.1 GCA_020442225.1 Hyphomicrobiaceae bacterium
GCGCGACATCGTCCTCGTCGTCGACGACTCGCCGGAGGCGCTCGGCGTCCTCACCGATGCGCTGGAGCAGTTCGGCGCCACCGTGCTGGTCGCGACGGAAGGCGCGCAGGCCCTCGACATTGTCGAGCGCATCACCCCCGACATCGTGCTGATGGACGCGGTGATGCCCGGCATGGACGGCTTCGAGACGACGCGGCGGCTGAAGCGCAACGCGGCGCTCGCCCATGTGCCAGTGATCTTCATGACCGGCCTCAGCGATACCGAGAACATCGTCGAGGGGCTGGAATCCGGTGGCGTCGACTACGTCACCAAGCCGATCGTGCTCGATGAACTGTTCGCGCGCATCCGCGTTCACCTCGCCAATGCGCGCACGGCGCAGAGCGCCCGCGATGCGCTCGACACCGCCGGGCGCACGCTGCTTGCCAGCGACCGCGAGGGCGACATCCTGTGGTGCACGCCGCAGGCGGTGAAGCTGATCGAGGAGGCCCTGCCCGACTGGGACGGCGCGGCGCTGCCCGAGCCGCTGCGCACATGGCTGCGCGTCGTCAACGGTCCCCAGTCGACCATGCCGGCACCGCCGACCATCCCCATCGACGGCAAGCGGCGGCTGCATTTCTCGCTGCTCAGTTCGACCAGCGAAAGCGAAGTCCTGTTCCGTATCGCCATCGACGGCGCCGACGCGCAGGTGGCGATCCTGCGCCGGCTCTATGCCGTCACGGGCCGCGAGGCCGAAGTCCTCCTGTGGGTGGCGCAGGGCAAGTCCAACCGCGACATCGGCGAGATTCTGGGCCTCAGCCCGCGCACGGTGAACAAGCATCTGGAGCAGATTTACCAGAAGCTCGGCGTGGAAAACCGTGCCTCGGCGGCAATTGCCGCCGTCAAGGCACTGGATGACCACTGACCCGTCAAGCGGGCGCCATCAAACCGTGCCAATTGTCCGGAAGGAGTGGTGACTGCCGTCACTTTACCCCGGTTCGGCTGCTCCATAAGATCGACGCTTCTCATTGACCGGGCCTTTTGCGGAGGAACAAGATGCTCGACGTCTCGCGTCGGCTGGTTGCGGCCGTATTCGCTGTCTTTCTCGTCCCCGTCGCCGCCCATCTCGCTGTCGTCCCGGCCCACGCCGCCGACAAGCGCGTCATCATCACCGACAATGCCGACTATTCCGGCTTCGACCTGCGCACCGAGAAGAACGTCACGCTCGGCGCCTGCCAGAACGCCTGTCTCGCCGACGGCATGTGCAAGGCCTTCACCTTCAATACCAAGGCCAACTGGTGCTTCCTGAAGTCGGATTTCGCCGCGCTCGTCTACACGACCGGGGCCACTGCCGGCCGCGTCGTCGACGTGCCCGAGCTGACGCCGAGCATCGAGCAGCAGCGCGTCGCCGAGCTCAACTTCCTGCCCAAGGACTACATTGACGAGGCGCGCAGCTATGTCGGCGCCGTCAAGGAGCGCTACCCCTCGCAGGGGACCAGCTATTCCGCCCTGCGGGCCGCCGGTGCCGCCGCCATGCGTGCCGCCAATTATGACGAGGCCGCCCTCGTCTATGGCCGCGCCCTGGCACTCGCCAGCGAGGACGGGCTTGCCTGGCTCGACTATGCCCGTGCCAGCCTTGCCCGCTCGCCCAGTTCCTATTCCGATCGCGACCGCGCCAATACCGACGCCACCGCCGGCGCGCTCAACGGCTATCTCCGCGTCGAGGCAACCCCGGCCCGTGCCGTGGCGCTGGCCCTTGCCGGCGCCGGCCTCGCCAAGCGCGAGGCGTGGAAGTCCGCCATCCGCACCTATCGCGCCAGCCTCAAGCTCGCCGAGGTCGCGAGCGTGCGCGCAGAATACGAGAAAGTCGTCGCCGAGCACGGCTTCCGCATCACCTCGCACGAGGTCGAGGCCGACGCCGCCGAGCCGCAGATCTGCCTGCGCTTCTCCGACGCGCTGCCGGTCGCACGGCCGGACCTTGCCGACTTCAGAACGGTCGAGGACGGCGCCGGCCTGGCCATCGAGCCGCAGGCCAGCCAGATCTGCGTCAACGGCGTCAAGCACGGCCAGCGCTACATCATCCGCGTGCGCGCCGGCCTGCCCGCCGCCGACGGCGAGACCCTCGAGCATCCGGTCGAGATCAGCGTCTATATCCGCGACCGCGCGCCGTGGGTCGGCTTCGCCGGCAATGCC
>JAGRKR010000352.1 GCA_020442225.1 Hyphomicrobiaceae bacterium
CAGCAGATGCTCGCCATCGCCCGCTGCCTCGTCATGAAGCCAACCCTCATCATGCTCGACGAGCCGACGGAAGGCATCATGCCCCGCCTCGTCAGCGACATTCGCCGCCAGATCGCCGAGATCGCCCAACGCGGCATCTCCGTCCTGCTGGTCGAGCAGAACCTGCGGACGGCGCTGAGGCTCGCCTCCCGCGTCTATCTGATGGAGCGCGGGGTCATCGTGCACGAGGCCACGTCCGAGGCGTTGCGTGCCGATCCCACAACTATCCACCGCTACCTAGGCGTAGCCCTGTCCTGAGCGTAGCCAGAAGGAGACGACGATGACGAAGTCGACGAGTGGACCACGAAAGCCCAACGGCTCGCGCAAGCGCGCCAGTGACACCGTCACGACCGGGAAAACCGGATCGGCCGTGAAGTCGGGCATGAACCGGCGCAGCTTCCTCGCCCACGCGCTTGCCGGCGGTGCGGCGGCCGGCACGGCCTATCTCGGGCTCGGCCGGGACATGTACGCCTTCGCGCAAGCGAGCGGCCCCATCAAGATCGGCCACCACTGCGAGCTGACCGGGGGCTTCGCCTCCTGGGGCTACTGGCACGACAAGTGCGCCAAGGCCGCCGTCAAGGTGATCAACGAATCGGGCGGCATCGCCAAACGCAAGGTCGAGCTGCTGACAGAGGACACCGAATCCAACCCCGCGACCGGCGCCCGGAAGCTGCGCTCGCTCATCCAGCGCGGCGGTGCCTCGTTCATCACGGGCTCGGTGCACTCCGGCATCATGCTGGCGTCGATCCCCGTCGCGACCGAGCTCAAGACGGTCTACTTCTCGACCGGCGAGGCCACCGAGGCGACCGGTGCGAAGGGCACCCGCTACAGCTTCCGCACCGGCACCGACACCTACGCCCTGGCGGCGGCAGGTGCACCGTGGGCCTACCAGAACCTCGGCAAGACCTGGACCATCATCTCGCCGGACTATGCCTGGGGTCACAGCCACTACAAGGAGCACAAGGCCGTCATCGAGCGTCTCGGCGGCAAGGTGCATCCCCCCATCTTCGTCCCGCTCGACGCCAAGGATCTCGTGCCCTATCTGGCCAAGATCCCGCAGGACACGCAGGTGCTCTTCTCGGTGTTCTTCGGAGCGCTCTCCATCGCCTTCTATACCCAGGCCAAGAGCATGGGTCTGGAGAAGACCATGAAGATGTACTCGGTCTCGGGCACCGTCGAGGCCATCGCACCGGCCGACCTGAAGGGCGCCTGCGAAGGCGTCTACGTGGTCGAGAACTTCCCGCGCATGGTGAAGTACAAGGACGACAAGGCGCACCGCGACTTCATCAAGCTGCTCGGCACCGACGACGTGCACGCGCGCGAGGCCGGCTCCAAGCGGGTCAACGCCAAGAGCCATTCCTGGCAGAGCTACGAGAACATCTTCGCGTTGAAGCAGGCGATCGAGGCGTCCGGCTGGAAAACCAAGAAGGACGACAAGGGCGTGATCGAAGCGCTCGAAGGCTTGCAGATGCCGAACTCGGTCGGCCATCCCCAAGGCGCCAAGCTGCTCCGCAAGGAAGACCACAGCGGCATGATCGACTGCTACATCAGCCGGATCGAAAACAATGAGTTCCACGTCAAAAAGCGCGTCTCCAAGGAGGAGCTGATGGCCGAGCTCAAGCCGCGCTTCGACCTCTCGAAGAAGGCGCTCTGACCGTCGCGCGAAAACCCGGGGCGGCGCTTCACCGGCGCCCCCCGGACCTCGCCTCCCGGCCCCCCTCAAACGGCGCCGGCAACGACCATCAGCGAATTTTTATCCCTCGTTTAGGATTTCCCTTTACATGGGGGGAGATTGACCCCATATGGGGCGCTCGCAAGGCGGACTCTGCTGGTTCTAGCACGCCTCGGAACAACGTTCTGGTGGAGGTCCCATGAAATGGACAAACACAGGTCTGCGGCGGCACTGATCCGCTCCCGTAAGCCCAACCATCCGGTCATCGGCCTCAGGCCCCATGCGGCCTATCGGGCAGCCCGATGGTTTCTCGACAATTTCCCTGGTGAAGTTGCGTACGCCTACAAGGCGAACGACAGCTCCTTTCTGCTTGGCGCGCTCTATGGCGCCGGCATCCGTCACTTCGATGTCGCATCGATGGCGGAGGTGGAGGCTGCGTCGCACATCAAGGGCGCGCATCTGCATTTCATGAACCCGGTGAAGCCGAGGCATGCCATTCGGCGCGCGTACTTCGAGTTCGGCGTGCGCACCTTCGCGCTCGACTGCGAGCAGGAGCTTCGCAAGATCCTCGAAGAGACGGATCACGCGAAGGATCTGGCGCTGTGCGTGCGGATTGCACCGCCGGCCGGTAACGCCGTCATGCCGCTCAGCGGCAAGTACGGGGTCTCCGGCGCGGAGGCGGCAGAACTCCTGCGCACGACGCGTCAGGTGGCGGACGAACTCGGCGTCACGTTCCATGTCGGCTCGCAGACCACTGCGCCGGATGCCTACGTGCGTGCGCTCGAGATGGTCCACCGGCTCATCGTCGAGGCCGGGGTCGTGGTCGACATCGTCGATGTCGGCGGCGGCTTCCCGTCGCGCTACCTCGATTCCGAGCCGGCGCCGCTCAAGGCGTTCACCGATACCATCGCTCAGGCTGTCGAGCGCATGGCCATCGGCGAGCACTGCCGCATCTTCTGCGAGCCGGGTCGCGCGCTTGCGGCCGAGGCCGAGTCGCTGATCGTGAAGGTCGATGCCCGTCGCGGCAACGAGCTTTTCATCAATGACGGAGCCTACGGCGTGCTGTTCGACTCTGCCGTGTTCGGCGTGGCGCCTCCTGCGCGCCAGGTCGGGACCGAGCAGACCGGCGGCGGCAAGCTCGAGGCCTTCTCGTTGTGGGGTCCCACGTGCGACAGTTTCGATCGCATGAAGGGACCGTTCCTCCTGCCGGCCTCGATTGCGGAGGGGGACTACATCGAGTTCGGCAACGTCGGCGCCTACGGTCGCGTGCTGGCCAGCCGCTTCAACGGCTTCGGCAACTACGAGGAGGTCGTTCTGCTCGACGAGCCGATGACTTCGCTCTACGCCGAGACCAGCAACGTCACGCCGTTCCCCGGCGTGGTCCGCAACCACGGCTGAACGCGGCGGCGAGGTGCCCATGGTGACGAAACCGGCCCTCGCCTACGAGCCTGCCGAGAGAGCGTTCCTCGATCCGACCCGCGCAGATGCCCGTGACCCGGGCTCTGCGCGGGCGGTCGTGGTGCCGTTCGGGCTCGAGGCATCCGTGAGCTATGGCGGTGGCACCGCGGCGGGACCTGCGGCCCTCATCGCGGCGAGCCAGCAGCTCGAGCTGTTCGACGAGGAATTCTGGCGCGAGCCGTACCGCGATTATGGCGTGGCGACGCTGGTGGCGCCGACCATCGCCCAACCCATCGAGGCCGCGCTCCACCAGCTGTCCGATCTTGTCGAGCGGATCGTCGAGGACGGCCGTTTCCCTCTGGTCATCGGCGGCGAGCACTCCCTGACGCCCGGCGCCATGGCGCCCTTCGCCGCCAGCTATCACGACCTCGTCGTTCTCCAGCTCGACGCTCACGCGGATCTGCGCGACGGCTACCTCGGCGAGCACAATTCCCATGCGGCTGCCATGCGGCGCGTGCTCGACCACGAGCACGTCGAGTTGATGGCGGTCGGCATCCGCGCGATCTCGGCCGAGGAGATCCCGTTCCTCGAGGCGAACCGGCATCGCATCCGGACCCACTGGGGCAAGGACCGCAGGCGCTGGGACATTCCGGCGATGCTGGCGCCGCTGGCGGGCCGGCGCGTCTACGTGACCGTGGACATCGACGCGCTCGACAGCGCCGTCATGCCGGCGACGGGGACGCCCGAGCCGGGCGGCCTGAGCTTCGACGACGCGCTCGACATCTTGCGCGAGGTCGGCCGCATCGCCAACGTCGTCGGCGCCGACATCGTCGAGCTCGCGCCGTTGCCGGGCCTGCATGCTCCCGATTTCACCGCGGCAAAGCTCGCCTACAAGCTGCTCTCCTATGTTCTCGCGCGACCGCCGGCGGCCTGAGATCAGCCTCACGTCCGCATCGAGAAGGGCGTGAAGTCGGTGTCGCGATCGTAGTAGTCCTCCTGCTCCGCGCGCTTCAGCGCCCCGACGATCTTGTAGGTGACCGGAGTCAGCACGATCTCGACCGTGGTTTTGGCCAGGAACTGCGCAACCATCACCGTCGGCAGCAGGTGGTCGGGAATGATTCCGGCGCCATAGAACGCCAGGGGATAGAACAGGGCCGAATCCACCGCCTCGCCGGCGATGGTGGAGCCGATGGTGCGGCTCCACAGATGCCGGCCGTTGGTCCACACCTTCATCTTGGCGAGGACGTAGGAGTTGACGAATTCGCCGCAGAAGTAGGCGAACATCGACGCGGCGGCGATGCGCCAGGTATTGCCGAAGGCGATCTCGTAGGCGGCCTGATTCTTCCAGTCCGGTGCCGGCGGCAGGGCCACCACCACAGTGGACATGATGGATGCGAAGATGAGGGCTCCGAAGCCCGCCCATATGACCTTGCGGGCGCGCGCGTAGCCGTAGACCTCCGTCAGGATGTCGCCGAACACGTAGGAGATCGGGAAGAACAGCACGCCGGCGCCGAAGGTCAGGGCGCCGAAGAGGGGCACATCGAGCTGCGCAATCTTCGCCGGCCCGATCAGGTTCGAGCAGACGAGTACCACGACGAACGCCACCATGACCAGGTCATAGTAGCGGTAGTGGCGCACTTTCGGCGCAGGAGATCCCTCGCTCATTCGCCCCCCAACCCGCTGCGTGCCGTTCCCTGCGGATCATGCACCGGGCTTTGCCGGAGGTCGAGCGCTAGCCTCGTCCCGTCAGCAACGCGCCCCTTCATCCTCGAGGCTCAGGACGGCGGCGACGGGAGTCTGGCGCTGGGCGTAGCGGCGGTGCGCCCCGCTCACGATAGAGATCTTACTGCGCAGGGGCATCGCCTTGACCACCTCCGCCGGGCGCGAGACGTAGAGCTCGGCGTGGAACATGCCCTCGCTCTCCTTGCCACCGGTATCGATGCCCCCCTCGCTCAGCGCCGCGATGACCTTGCGCATCTCCGTCTCGTCCGCGAAGCGCCGCTGGGCAAAGGTGGCGCCGTCGAACTTCTCCGT
>JAGRKR010000353.1 GCA_020442225.1 Hyphomicrobiaceae bacterium
ACGTTGAGGCAGGTGTCGAGCACGTCCGAGGACGTCATGCCCTGGTGCACGAAACGCGCTTCCGGTCCCACCAGCTCGGCGAGGTGCGTGAGGAAGGCGATGACGTCGTGCTTGGTGACGCGCTCGATGTCGTCGATGCGGGCCACGTCGAACGTTGCCTTGGAGCCCTTCTCCCAGACGGCCGCTGCCGCCTCCTTGGGCACGATGCCGAGGTCGGCCATGGCGTTGGCGGCGTGGGCCTCGATCTCGAACCAGATGCGGAAACGCGTCTCCGGCGACCAGATGGCGGCCATCTCGGGGCGGCTGTAGCGTGGGATCATGTGATGTCTCTATCCTGTCGGCGCCTGGACGCGGTGGAGACTTGGCGTAGCAAACGCCGGGACTTGCAGCAACCGGCCGGCGGGTGCTTTCAAGGCGTTTTGGGCCTTTGGCGCCGTATTGGGGAAACAGGGACGCGGGGATGAACGGGCATGTCTGAGCGGGCCGACGTCCTGGTGCTCGGCGCTGGCGCGGTCGGCGTCCCGGTGGCCCTGCGCCTGCAGCAGCGCGGCCGCTCGGTGGTGCTGGCCGACCGGCGGGGCATTGCCGAGGAAACCTCGTTCGGCAACGCCGGCATCATCCAGCGCGAGGGCATCGTGCCCTACATGTTCCCGCGCGCCTGGGCGAAGCTCGTCCGCTACGCGTTGAAGCGGGGCACGGAGGCCAATTATCATGTCGCAGCCTTGCCGCGCCTCGCGCCCTGGCTCTGGCACTATTGGCGGGCGTCGTCCCCCGAACGCGCTGCGGCGAGCGCGCGGGCGCTGATGCCGCTCATCGTGCGCTGCATCGACGAGCACATGGCGCTGATGCGCGCCGCCGGGGTGGAAGCCATGGCGCGCCCGACCGGATACCTGAAGCTCTATCGCAGCGAGGCCCGGCTCGCCGAGGCGCTGCGCTCCGATGCCGACGAGCATAGCCGTTACGGCGTCAATTTCCGCCATCTGGAGACAGCAGACCTCGCGGCGCTGGAACCGTCGCTCGTCACGGACCGGCTGGCGGGCGCCATCCATATGCCCGATCCCGTCACCGTGACCGATCCGCGGGGGCTGTTACAGGCCTATGGCGCGCAGTTCGAGGCCGGCGGCGGCAGGGTCGCGCGTGCGGACGCGCGGACGCTCGCCCGAGATGGAGAGGGCTGGCAGATCGCGGGCGAGAGCGGGGCCATCCGGGCGCGCGAGGTGGTCGTGGCGCTCGGACCCTGGTCCACCGATTTCCTCGCACGGTTTGCCAAGCGCCTGCCGATGGCGGCAAAGCGCGGCTATCACCGGCACTATGGCCCGGCCGGCACGACGCGGCTCGGCCGCCCGGTGATCGATGTCGAGCACGGCTACGTGCTGGCACCGATGACGCAGGGCATCCGCCTGACGACGGGCGCCGAGTTCGCCCTGCGAGACGCACCGGCGAGCCCGCGCCAGCTCGCACTGGCCGAGCCGCGTGCCCGCGAGATCCTGCCGCTGGCCGGTCCGATCGAGCCGACCCCCTGGCTCGGGGCGCGGCCGTGCTTTCCCGACATGCTGCCGGCCATCGGCCCATTGCCTGGCGTCCCGGGCCTGTGGTTGTGCTGCGGACACCAGCATCTCGGGCTGACGCTCGGGCCGGTCTCCGCCCGCCTGCTCGCCGAGATGATGACCGGTGCCGCGCCATTCACCGATGCGACGCCCTATCGCGTGGAGCGCTTCGCCTAGACGCGATGCAGATCGCGCCGCAGGATCGGCCGCGGCATGGACCGGCAGCCGCGCCATGGCCCTTCCCATTGACCGCCGCCGGCGAGACAGGCGGCAACCTGCCGCTCGACATGTCCCTGGTAGACGAGCAGGCCGGCGAGCGCCGCCGTCACCAGCACCGCCGCGACGGCCATGGCGCGCAGCCGCCGTGCCGGCTCGGGCGTGGTGCGGGTGGGCCTCATGGAAAGCGCTCGCAGTAGGCGGCCGGGCCATCGGGCAGGGCCGTCGCCGTATAGACGGCGCGGGCGACGGCGCGCGCCAGGGTGTCGGCCGCATGGGCGCCGAGGCGGGCGAGGGTTGCCGGCTCGTCTGCGCAGGCAGCCTTTGCCGTGGCAAGGGCGAAGACCGTGTCGCCGTCGAGGGGGGCATGGACCGGGTGGATCGCCCGCGCGAGGCCGGTCTGGGCCATCATCGCGAGGCGCTGGGCGCCTGCGTGGGAGAGCGTGGCATCCGTCGCCACGATGGCGATGGTGGTGTTGGCGCGGACGCCGCCCTTGAGTGCAGGCTCGGGCGGGGCTGGCAAGCGTGCCGGCCAGCCGTGACCGCCGAATTCGCGATCCCGCTCGAAGGGCGCCGCCCAGAAGTGGTGTGTGTCGGCGATCGTCACCCGTCCCATGGCGTTGACGGCGACGAGGGCGCCGACGGTGAAGCCCTCGGGCGTCATGTGCGAGGCACTCCCGAGCCCGCCCTTGAGGTTCTCCGTGGTGGCACCGTAGCCGGCCCCGGCCGTGCCGAGGGCGAAGTCGGCGGCGGCCGCATCGCACGCCTGCCAGGCCATGTCCTGATAGGGCGGACGTCGCCCCCATGCCTTGTCGCCGCCGTTCAGGAGATCGAACAGGATCGCCTGCGGCACGATCGGCACCTTGACGCCGCCGACCGCAAAGCCGATGCCGCGCCCGCGCAGCCAGGCCTGCGCGCCGGTGGCGGCGTCGAGGCCGAACGCCGAGCCGCCCGACAGCACGATGGCGTGGACGCGTTCGACGGTCGAGGCCAGCGCGATGGCGTCCGTCTCGCGCGTGCCCGGCCCGCCCCCGCGCACATCGACCGCGGCGACGCAGGGCGCTTCGGGCAGGAGCACCGTGACCCCGGAGCGCAACCGCGCGTCCTCGGCATTGCCGACCCGAAGGCCTGCAACGTCGGTGATGAGGTTGCGACGTGCGGTCATGGTGCGCTCCCTGGCGACGGGCGAGCGTCGCAGAGCCGCCACCTCGCCGTCAATGGGCCGTCCCGGAACCCCCTGCGGGGAGCCGTGACGCGGTGTCCCGAAATCAGAATCACTCCGCGATCTCAATGCCGAGAGGAAAGGGGATCATACGTGAGATTTCTTTCGGCGACGAAATGAGCTTTGAACACAGGGGCTCTTGAGAGACGCAAGCGGAGGCATACTTGCCTCCTGGTGATGCACGAACGGCCGGACCCATGCCCATGCGGCGAAGACAGGGGGTGGAGGCGCGGCCGGCATCGCCTGGAATCCAAGGAGGTACAGGATGAAAGTGGAAACAGTGCGCGCCGAGCTGACGGCGCTCGTCAATCGAGCGGCAGACCGCCAGATCGAGTGGCGTGACGCCTACGAGCGCGTGCACGGCCGCCTGAGCGAGATCCGGCGCGCCGGTCTCGACGTGCCCGACGATCTCGCGCGCATGGAGCGGCAGATCGCGACCGAATGCGTGTCGGAATCCCAGGGCCGCTGAGCGGTCGACGCATCCCACGGCCCGGCCACCCCAGCCCCGCAAACACGTGCCCCGGCCCGTCGTGCGACAGGCCGGGGCACGTCGTTTCGGAGAGGCTTATTTCACCTCGTCGTACTTGCCGTCCTTCCACACGTACCAGACGTAGTTGCGGTCGGACACGACATCGCCCTTCTTGTCGTACTTGATGGTGCCGATGGCGGTCTGCCACGTGCCGGCCTTGAGGGTCTTGGCGACAACCTTCGGGTCCGTCGTCTTGGCCTTGGCGACGGCCTGCGCCCAAGCCTGAATGGCAGCGTAGGTATAGAGCGTGTAGCCCTCGACCGGCTTCTTCGCGGCCTTGAGGCGAGCCACCAGCTCCTTGTTGGCCGGCAGGTTCTCGGCCTTCGGCGAGAAGGTGATCAGGGTGCCCTGGCCGTCCTTGCCCGTGATGCCCCAGTACTGCTCGGTCGCCAGCGCGTCACCGGAGATGAGCTGCGAGGTCATGCCCTGCTGGCGCATGGTGCGCAGGATCGAGCCGGCCTCACTGTGATAGCCACCGACGTAGACGACATCGATCTTGCGCTGCTTCATCTTGGAGACGAGAGCCGTGAAATCCTTGTCGCCCTTGGTGTAGGCCTCGTACAGCGTCTCCTTCAGGCCGGCCTTGCGCATGGCCTTGCGGGTCTCGTCGGCGAGCCCCTTACCGTACGTGGTCTTGTCGTGCAGGATGGCGACGCGCTTGCCCTTGTAGGTCTTGGCGATATAGCGGCCGGCGAGCGTGCCCTGCTGGTCGTCGCGACCGCAGGTGCGGAAGGTGTTCCACGAGCCCTTGTCGGTGAAGGTCGGGTTGGTGGAGGCCGGTGTGATCTGCAGAATGCCAGCCTTGGTGTAGACCTTGGAGGCTGGGATCGAGCTCGACGAGCAGAAGTGACCGGCCACGAACACGACCTTGTTGCCCACGAACTTCTGGGCGATGGAGGTGGCCTGCTTCGGATCGCAGGCGTCGTCCTCGACGAAGAGGCGGACCTTGCGACCGAGAATGCCGCCCTTGGCATTGATGTCGGCGACGGCTGCCTCGGCGCCGGCCCTCATCTGTTCGCCGAAGGCCGCCTCGCCGCCCGAGATTGGACCGCCGAGACCGATGTGAATGTCCTGCGCAACGGCCGCGCTGCCGCTGCCGAGGACGAACGCGAGTAGCGCCAGTGTCAGTCGTTTCATGCCATGCTCCCATTGAAAGGTCGCGAGGGGTGTGACGTTCGGGCGGCGGATGTCGACCGGCCGATGCCCGGATTGAACCCTGCTTTGAGGGCGCTGTCACGGTGAAAAGCCGGAAGTGTCGCCTGCTTTCAACGCCCCGTGTTCCGTTCCCGCCAGGTCAGCGGACTGGTCGCCTCGTAGAGCCAGTAGTACTGCCGGGCCATCTGCTGCACGCGGGTCGTGCGGAAACCGAGCCCCGCGGCGACGATCAGTGTCGCGGTGTCGACGATGTAGTAGTGGAGGGAGAGCAGGGTGCCGTCGAGCAGGGCGAAGTGCAGAAAGCGGATCGCGGCGCCGAGCAGCAGCATGTAGAAGGCCACGCGCAGGAACGGCTTCCAGACGAGCGCCAGCCCCCGGCCGGCCATCCAGGCCGCCCCCCCACCGAGCAGAAGCGTCAGGATCAGGTACTGCCAGATCGAGTTTTCCCAGATCAGGCTCATGCGCCCCCCTCGAGATAGGCGGCCCGCACCTCAGGACGATGCAGCAACTCCTGACCCGTGCCGCTCAGCGTGATGCGACCGTTGACCATGACGTAGCCGCGATGCGCGAGGCGAAGCGCGTGGAAGGCGTTCTGCTCGACGAGGAACACGGTCAGGCCTTCCTCCTGGTTGAGCTGGCGGATCACCTGGAAGATCTGGCGCACGATCAGCGGTGCCAGCCCGAGGGACGGCTCGTCCAGCAACAGCAGTTTCGGCCGCCCCATCAGGGCGCGGGCAATGGCCAGCATCTGCTGCTCGCCGCCAGAGAGCGTGCCGCCGCGCTGGCCTTCGCGGGCCTGCAGGAACGGGAAGAGCCGATACACCCGGGCGAGGTCGCTGTCGAACGTGGCCGGCTCCGGGTTGAGGATGGCGCCCATCTTGAGGTTCTCGAGCACCGTCATGCGCGGGAAGATGCGGCGGCCCTCGGGCGACTGCGCCAGGCCAAGACGCATGATCCTGTGGGTGGCAAGGCGCGTGACGTCCTGGCCATCGAAGACGATGCGGCCGCTGGTGGCGCGCGGGCTGCCGCAGATCGTCATCATCAGCGTGGTCTTGCCGGCGCCATTGGCGCCGATCAGCGTCACGATCTCGCCGCGGCGCACTTCGAGGCTGACGGAGCGGAGCGCCTGCACGCGGCCGTAGAAGGTCTCCACCGCCTCGACGGCGAGCAGGATGTCGGTGCTGGCGCTCATGTGCC
>JAGRKR010000354.1 GCA_020442225.1 Hyphomicrobiaceae bacterium
GACATTGTCGAGCGGGTTGAGCCGAATTGCCGGACCTGCCCGGCGCTTTGCTGTGGTGTCGACCATGGTTCTTCCCGGACTGATTGAGGCGGTTCACACGTTGCAGTTCCATAGCACATCGTCTGCGGCCGCGAGGTTGCACCTACCGCTCCAGGCTTTTCGCGGCCTCGACGTACTTCTGGATGGCGCGGGCGGTCGGCGTCATGAGCTGGCGGTGGAACAGGATGCCCGTAACGAAGGCCGTCACCGCGATCGACAGGACGGGCGAGACCAGTAGGCAGAGCGCGGCGACCGCGTAATAGTAGCCGCGAATACCGAAGTTGAAAGTCATGATGGCCTCCGAGAGCACCATCGTCGTGGCGTCCACGAGGTCGTCGTGCGTCGGACAGTTCTCCGACTTGTCGGGCAGGGCGCCGAGAAGCGCCAGCACATAGACGAGCTTGCGCAGCGCGTACGTGAACGAGAAGAAGCACATCGCCAGCACGAATGCCAGAAAGCCCATCGCCAAGGCGAAGAGCTCCAGGCTCGTCTCGGCAACGAAATGCAGCTGCGAGATCGTCTCGTGGATCTGCTTGACACGGGCCAGCGCCGTGAGGACTGCGGCCAGCACGATCAGTGTCGCCGAGCCGAAGAATGCGGTGGAATTGATGATGTGGCCGAGCAGGATGCCGTCGAAAGGCTTGGTCGCACGCCGCGTCGCCCCGGAGATCCAGTAGCGGCGCACCACGGCGAGCTGCGCGTTGAGCGAGCCGCGCCCGAAATAGGCGAGCACCCGCGAATACAGCAGCCAGCAGGCGAACAGGAAGAGCACCGCGAAGCCGTGCGTCAGACTGAGGTCCTTGGGCAGCATTGTGTGATCCTGCATCGGGAGGGGCGCTTGCGAGCCTGCCTGGAGGCACGTGCGACGCTAGGCGAGTGCCGAGGCGCCCGCAACGCTACGATCGGCTGTGACGCAGCCTGCGGGCCGTCGCGCCCGCGCCGCACGACGCGCGCGCCTTCCCCCGCCCCGCCATGTCTTCGGCGCCCGGCGCTCAGCCGAGATGCGTCTTGAAGAAGGCGATCGTCCGCTCCCAGGCCAGCTTCGCCGCGGCTTCGTCGTAGCGTGGCGTCGAGTTGTTGTGAAAACCGTGTTGCGTGCCCGGATAGACGTGCATCTCGTAGCGCACGCCCGCTGCCTTGAGAGCCTCCTCGAAGGCTGGTCGCATGGCATTGATGCGCGGGTCCCGCTCGGCATAATGGACGAGCAGCGGCGCCTTGATCGATGGCACCGCCGCCGTCTCCGCCGCCGCGCCATAGAACGGCACGGCGGCCTGGAGGTCGCCGCCGAGCGCGATGGCCAGATAGTTCGTGGTGCCGCCACCCCAGCAGAACCCCGTCGCGCCGAGCTTGCCGGTCGACAGCGCATGCCGCTTCACGAAGCGTGCGCTGTTGAGCATGTCCGCGCGCAGCTTCTTCTGGTCGAGGCTCGCCTGGAGCGCCCGGCCGTCGTCGTCGTTGCCGGGATAGCCGCCCACGGGCCACAGACCGTCCGGCGCCAGCGCCAGGAACCCTGCCACCGCGGCCCGGCGCGCGACATCCTCGATGTAGGGATTGAGGCCGCGGTTCTCGTGGATGAC
>JAGRKR010000355.1 GCA_020442225.1 Hyphomicrobiaceae bacterium
CGCCCGTGACGAGCGCGACCTTGCTGGTGAGTTCGAACATTCCGTGCACTCCGGCGGCTGGCTCGGCGGCCGGAGCGCTCGGCGCCGGTCGCTGCATCATTCGGTCGCCAGTTTTCGCCGGGCCGGGCCGTTCGCGCAAGCACGACGGCGCGCCTTGAGGGCGCCGTCGTGGCTCTATGCCGCGCGTGGTGCGCGCATCCGTCGGCTCAGTGCACCATCAGGACGGGGACGCGCGTGTTCTGCAGCAGGTGCTCCGTGACGCCGCCGAAGGCCCATTCGCGCCAGCGCCAGTGACTGTAGGCGCCGATGACGAGCAGCCCTCCTTCGGCCTTCTCCGTCTCGGCCATGAGCGTTTCGACGACACTGCCCTTGCTCGCGATGATGTCCGTCTCCACCGCCGGACGCCCGCGCTCCAGCACGGCCTTGACGTCGGCGAGCCCTTCGCGGGTATCGTCGTCGCCGCCGACCGAGACCAGCCGCACCCGTTTGGCGGTGGTCAGGAACGGGCGGGCCGCCGCGATGGCGCGCGCCACCTCGATGCTGTCGTTCCAGCCGATCACGACCGTCTGACCGAGCCCTTCGTGGGCGCTCGCGGGTGGCACGAGCAGGGACGGGCGGCCTGAGCTGAGCAGCGCGCCGTCTCGGACGAAGCGCCAGAATGCCGCCTCCTTCTCGGAGGTCGCCGGCGCGAACACCGTCAGGTCCGCGATGCGCGCGCGGTGGGCGACGATGTCGTTGATGTGACCTTCCGCGGCGCGGAAGTGGGATTCCACGCCGGGATACGTGACACGCCAAGCCTCATAGTGGGCCTGCGCCTGCTCGCGGGCGGCCTCGGCCGTGCGGCGGGCGCGCTCAAGCAATTCCTCGACGGCGGAGGGCGGCAGCGCCTCGTTGGGATAGGAAACGCCCCAGGTCAGCGGCGGCTGCGGAAACAGGCACTCGAGCTCGGCGCCGAACCGCTTGGCCAGCGAGAACGCGACGCTCGCCAGTGGATCGCCGGACTGGCCAAGGTTGAATGGCAAGAGAATGCGGTTGAGCAACATGTGGCGCTCCTTCCTCGGATGGGGTCGCGGTTGTCCAGGTTGGCCCGAAGCGAGGTCCCGCTTCGAAGGGTAGACGCAGATCGTACGCAGGGATGATGCCTGGATCGCAGCCTGCGCCGATTGACCGTGATCAATCGACGCAGATGCTATGGGCGCGAACGTGGAGGGAGCTGAGCCCGGCTCAGTTGAGCTTCACCGAGCCGAAGATGCGGATCGAGCGGCCCGGCAGGAGGACCTCATCCTTCTTGAACGAGACGTGATTGCGCACGTCGTCGTCGAGCAGGTTCTCGGCTTTGAGCCCGATGGTGAAAACCGGGGCTGCCGGTCCCGAAGCCCCCGGGATCTTCATGGTGTAGGAGAGCTCGCCCCCCAGCAGCGTGTAGCTGCTGGTCGGCGTCTCGCCGTCCGCGATCCGATCCTGTCGGAAGGCGTGCAGCACGCCGACGCGCGCCTGCCATGCCTTGTCGCGGTAGAAGAGGCCGCCACCCAGCCGGTGGGGCGGGATGCGGGGCACGGCGCCGCCAGTGTCGAAGCGGGCGTGTACGAAGTCGTAGCGGCCATCGATGCCCCAGACGCCGCGCCAGATCGGCGCCACGTCGTAAGCCACCCGGGCCTCCGCGCCCTGGAAGGTGGCGTCGCGCTGCGAGAACACGATCTGGTCGAGTTCGGAGCCGCCGACACCGCAACTGGCGAAGTCGTCGTCGCACTTGACGCCGGTCAGCCGCTTGAAGATGAAGCCGCCGAAAGACGTGTGATAGAGCGAGGCGTCGTACCTGAGCCGTCCGGCCGCCTTCTTCACGCCAAGCTCGATCGTGCGTGCGCGCTCCCTGGTGATGCCGGGATCGCCGATTTCGAAGGTCTTCGTGGCTTCGTGTGGGCCTTTGGAGAACAGTTCTGCGACGTCCGGCGCCCGTTCGACGTACTGGCCCGTGAGGCGCAGCATCACGCCGCGAGACACTTCATAGAGCGCGCCGAGGCTGGCGCTGCGGGCGATGAAAGAACGTTTCGCTGCAACCTCGTCCGGGTCCATGGGGCCGACGAGGCCCGCGGGGAAGATGGCGGCGGTGCCCGTGATGTCCGTCTGCTCGAGGCGTCCGGCGGCCTGGAGCCGAAGGCGGCGGCTCAGACTGAGCTCCTGGAACAGGAAGCCCGCGAAGGTATCGGTTCGGTTGGGAGCGAGCAGCTCGCCGCCTTCTCCCGCAGCCGACAGCTTTCTGTCGCCCCATTGCAGCCCCGCCGCGCCGCGCAACTCGCCGAGCCAGAGCCTGAGCGGCAGATGCTGAGCCTCGATGCGCCCTTCCTGCTGGCGCAGGCGGAAGGTCGAGCCGATATCATCGATGCCTGTGTCTGTGGC
>JAGRKR010000356.1 GCA_020442225.1 Hyphomicrobiaceae bacterium
AAGCCGCTGGCGACCAGCGTGGCGGACGCGAAGGAGCTCTATCTCAGGAGCCGGGAGGCGGGGGTGAAGACGGCCTACGCCGCCTCGTTCCGCTATCAGCCGCAGGCCTATCTCGCGCGTGAACTCGTCAAGGAAGGCGCCATCGGAGAGCCGTGGGAAGTCGAGTGCGTCTCGCACTACAATCTCAATCCGCTAATCCCCTTCGGCTGGTCGCATCGGATCGACCAGGGCGGCGGCCGCCTCGGCAACAATTTCACCCACAAGCTTTCGATCGTCACGCATGTGCTCGATGGCGAGGTCGTTGCTGCACGCGGCGAAGTGCGCAGCGACATGCCGAAGGCCCCGATCGTGAGTGGGGTGCACGACTTCCGGACGCGCGAGGACTACGCGCCGAGCCGGGAGGAGGTCGAGGAGAATCCGGATAAGTGGTCCTGGGGGGACGTTGACTCGGAGTGGTCCTATACGGTGCTCACCCGGATCAAGACCCCGCATGCGGCGCGGCAGCCCGTGTCGGCGGTCTTCCGGCACTCAGGGCTCGTGCCGGGCTTCAACGACGACTATGTCGCCTTCTACGGCAGCGAAGGCGCAATCCACATCAGCGGCGCCTATGCGCAGGCGACAGTCAACCTGCGCTCCACCACCGGCAACTGGGCGGAAGTGCCGATGCGGAAATCGATCACGGATGCCCTGCCTGATATCGAAAACGACGCCGAGCGAAACTGGACGCAGCTTGCCAGGGAATTCGTCGACGATATCGAGGGGCGTGGCAACGCTGGCTACCTGACGTTCCGCGACGGCTGGATCCACCAGCAGGTCATCGACACGGTGCGCGCCGGCCCCGACTGGGTCGCGATCGCACAGAATGCGTGACGACGGCTGGGGCGGAGGCCGGATGGGATAACTTCCCCGTCCTCAGCGGCGGGAAGATCGGTGCATGAACGATCCGGGAACTGGCCCTTTCATCGGCCGAACTCGCGGGCCCCTACACACAATGCAAAGCGAAACGATGAATTCGCTGCCCTAGAGCATGTCATTGTGGATGAAGATCCCGTTGATGCGCGTCGAGGCGAACATCGTGTACCCGGCGTTCTCGACGGCCGCGATCAGGTCGTCATGACGCGGCGCTCCCATCAGCGAGGTCGAATAGCCGATGATCTCGCAGCATACGACTGCCGGGCGCACGGCCGAGTGCAGCAAGGGCGTGATCAGTGCCGTGCCATCGCCCTCGATGTCAAAAGACAGAACGTCAAGCTTTCGCGGTATGCGCGCGATCAGGTCGGCGGGCGTTATGCTCTCCACCGAGACAACTGCCTTCAGGCTGTGCCCTGGCAACGTCTCAAGCCGATGCGCTTCGGTCTCGTCCATGGTCGAAAGCGTCGCCGGACGCATCACATAGAAGCGCTTCTTTCCGGCCGATTCTGACAGGGCAGCGTTCAACACCAGATCACGCGGGCGGCGGCGGCGAAGCCGCGCGCTCATCACAGGATTTGCTTCCAGGCAAATGCCGGACGCTCCTGTCCGGTAGAAAGCAAATGTGTTGCTGAAAGTGACGGGGTCATAAGCACCCACGTCCAAGTAACACGGCTTACTGATTTTCAGGGTCTTGAGCAGAAATGAAATTATCGCGTCTTCGCCGGCCTGCGAATAACTCCTAAAATACGCGGGGCGGCCGAAGCGCCCGAAGCTAAAACCAAGTCTCATGGCGAGCGACGATATCCTTCATGTACGGCGGTCGCAATTGGCCGGCGGCGGCAACCCACAGCCCAAGAGCATCGACTCGATGACGTGATCACCACGTCCAGCGCGAAGCAGGGAGCGGCCCAGGATACTCTGGGGCGCCTCCTCTACGCCTGTGCGCCAAGGTACCCAATCCATGCTCATGCCGCTATGAAGCCAATGAGAAAGACCGCGGTGTCTTGGGTCCGAGTGCACTGGGTGCGGTGAGGATTCGTTCTCCCAAGGCGGCCATCAAGAGCGCAGCGACTGCCATCTGCCACCAGACGCGGCCCCATAGCCACAACGTGTCGGGCTCAAAAAAAGGCGGAAGCGTCTGTGAGGGGATTGGCGGACGGGGTGGGATTCGAACCCACGGTACCCTTGCAGGCACGCCGGTTTTCAAGACCGGTGCCTTAAACCACTCGGCCACCC
>JAGRKR010000357.1:0-3818 GCA_020442225.1 Hyphomicrobiaceae bacterium
GGCCGGCTTGCAGCCACGTAAAAGAAGTCGCTAAAAGGCCGTGCGCGATCCCTCGATTGGAACACGCGGCGGCTTGGCCGGGTTCTCAGTCGCCTGCGGCAGAGGCTGCGGGAGGAGCGCACACATGACAACGACATCGAACCAGACCCTTTTTCAGGATGCCGAGATCGAGACGCGACTCGTGCATGGCGGCACGCTGCGCTCGCAGTACGCCGAGACGTCGGAAGCCCTGTTCCTGACGCAAGGCTATGTCTACGCCAGCGCCGAGGAAGCCGAGGAGCGCTTCAAGAGCGAGGGCGGGGGCTTCATCTACACGCGCTACGCCAACCCGACCATCGCCATGTTCGAGGAGCGGATGCGTCTGCTCGAAGGCGCGGAGGCGGTACGCGCCACCGCGACAGGAATGGCCGCAGTCACGGGGGCCTTGCTGAGCTACCTGAAGGCAGGCGACCATATCGTTGCGGCGCGGGCGCTGTTCGGCTCCTGCCGCTATGTCGTCGAGGACCTGTGCCCACGTTTCGGAATCGCAGCGACGCTGGTCGACGGGCGCGACCTCGATCAGTGGCGGGCCGCCATGAGGCCGCAGACGCGCGCGGTGTTCTTCGAGACCCCCGCCAACCCCACGCTCGATCTCGTGGACATTGCGGCCGTGTCCGAGATCGCGCACGCAGCCGGTGCAATCGTCGTGGTCGACAACGTCTTCGCCACGCCCATGCTGCAGCGACCTCTCGCGCTCGGGGCCGATGTGGTCGTCTACTCGGCGACCAAGCACATCGATGGCCAGGGCCGCTGTCTCGGCGGCGTCGTGCTCGGCTCGGAACGCTATGTGAAGGACCATCTGCACAATTTCCTGAAGCACACGGGTCCGTCGCTCAGCCCCTTCAACGCCTGGGTCCTCCTGAAAGGCCTGGAGACCCTGCCGCTGCGTGTCAGGGGCCAGTGCGAGACGGCGGCCCGGATTGCCGATGCCTTGGCCGGCTCGCAGCGTATCGAGCGCGTGCTCTACTGCGGCAGGGCCGATCATCCGCAGGCCAATCTGGCGCGCCGGCAGATGTCCGGTGGTGGCCAGATCGTCACGTTCGACGTGGCAGGAGGCAAGGCGGCGGCCTTTCGCCTGCTCAATGCTCTGAGGATCGTCAGGATCTCGAACAACCTCGGCGACGCCAAGAGCCTCGTCACGCATCCCGCCACGACGACCCATCAGCGCCTGAAGCCGGAAGATCGCGCAGAGCTCGGCATCGGCGACGGCACGCTGCGTCTGTCGGTCGGTCTGGAGGGCGCCAGCGACCTGCTGGACGATCTCGAGCGCGCCATCGCCGCCATTGGGTAGAAGCGCGCAGTCGTGGCATAGTCGAGTATGCCCACGAGGGAAGAGGTAGCGATGTACGAGGCCGTCACGCGAGGAATTCGAGTCCGGGTCACGCCCGAGTTCATCGAGGATCAGTCGTCGCCGGACGAGAGTTATTTCGTCTGGGCCTATACGGTCGAGATCGCGAACGAGGGCGAGGAGACCGTCCAGCTCATCTCGCGGCATTGGCGGATTACGGACGGCCGCGGAAGTCTGCAGGAGGTCCGAGGGCCGGGCGTCGTCGGCAAGACGCCGGTTCTGGCGCCGGGGGCCTCGTTTCGCTACACCAGCGGCTGCCCGCTGACGACGCCGTCGGGAATCATGGCCGGCAGCTATCAGATGTCCGGTCCGGGCGGCGTGCTGTTCAACGTCGAGATTCCCGCCTTTTCCCTCGACAGCCCATTCGTGCGCCGCAGCCTCAACTGACGGCGCATTTCCTGCTCCATCAGCAAACGTCGCGGCGCCGGGCGGCCCCAGCATCGGCGCCGGCCGCTTCAGGCGGCGGCGATCTTGCGCACCTGCTCGAGCAGGGCCGCTTCGACGCCAATACCGTCCGCCTTCGCCTTGGCGCGCATCGACAGCCGCTTCATGCCCGGCAGCCGCGCGCCGGGATCGCCCTCGATGGCCTCCGCCAGCACGGCCATGCGATCGGCGAACGTGCCAGAGCCGGCGAATCCCTCGGCGTCGATGGCGACGATGAGCTGTCCGACGCACGGAGGCGGGCCGTCGCCGGTAAAGAAGGACGACGCCTCGAAGCCGAAGTTGGAGCCCATCAGCGCGGCGCCGAGCACCTCCACCATGAAGGCGAGCGCCGAGCCCTTGGCGCCACCCAGCGGCGTCAGCGTGCCGGCCATGGCGGCCTTGGCGTCGGTGGTCGGCTTGCCGTTCGCATCGACGGCCCAGCCTTCCGGAATGGGCTCGCCCTTCTGCGCGGCGGTCAGGATCTTGCCGCGGGCGACCTGCGAGAGGGCCATGTCGACGACGACCGGCGGGCGGCCCCTGAGCGGGGCGGCGAAGGCGATCGGGTTGGTGCCGAAGATGGCGCGCCGGCCGCCCCAGGAGGCCATCGCCTCCGGTCCATTGCCGAAGGCGAGCGCCACGAGACCCGCCTCGGCAAGCCGCTCGACGTGATGGCCGACGACGCCGAAATGGTGGGAGCGCGTGAAGCCGGCGGCGGCGATGCCGTTTCTGCGCGCCACCTCCGTGAGCTGGCCGAGCGCCATGTCGATGGCGGGATAGACGAAACCGTTCGCGACATCGACTAGCAGCGTGCCAGGCCGCGTCCGCTCGAGCGTCGGCTTGGCATGGCCGTCGACCTTGCCGCTCTTGGACTGTGCGGCGTAGCTGGGCACGCGCGAGAGGCCGTGCCCCTTCTGGCCATCGAGCTCGGCGGCTGCAAGCGCCCTGGCGACGATCGCCGCGTTGTCGCCACTGGTGTTGGAGGCGACGAGCGCCGCGCTGATGATCGCCTCGAGCTCGCTCAATGGCAGGTGGACGGTGCCGCTCATGACTGACCTCTCAGGATCTCGCGTACGGCGTCGACCGTCATCGAGCTGACGCGGTCGTTGGATTCCCGCGTCGCGCCGGAGACGTGCGGGGTGAGGATGACGTTGGGGATGCCGGCGAAGAGCGCGCCGACCTCCTTCGCGATCGGCTCCTGGTCGAACACGTCGATCGCCGCGCCGCCGAGGTGCCCGCTCTTGAGGGCGGCCGCGCAGGCCGCCTCGTCGACGATGCCGCCGCGCGCGGCATTGATCAGGATGGCGCCCTTCTTCATGCGGCCGAGCTCGGCCGCGCCGAGCATGCCGCGCGTCTCCTCGGAGAGGCCGATGTGCAGGGTGATGACATCCGACCCGCCGAGAATCTCGTCGAGCGTCGCCGGCTTTGCCAGCGCCCAGGCGGGGTTGTCGGATGGCAGAAGAGGATCGTAGGCCGAGACGACCATGCCGAGCGCCCGGGCCTTGCTTGCCGTCGTGGAGCCGATGGAGCCGAGACCGATGACGCCGAGGCGCTTGCCGTCGAGCTCGAGACCCTGCCCCAGCTCCTGGCGTGGCCATTGGCCGGCGGCGAGGCGGTCGGAGCTCATGTAGAAGCGGCCCCGCAGCAGGATCATCGCGGAGGTGATGACGTACTCGGCCACCGAGTTGGCATTGGCGCCGCGTGCGGCGCGGATGGGAATGCCCTTCTTCTCGCAGTAGGGCACGTCGAGGTTGTCGAGACCGACGCCGAGCCGCCCGATCACCTTCAGTTTCGGAGCGGCATCGATCAGCGCGCGGTCGACCTGCGTGCGATTGCGCACGATCAGCGCCGTGGCATCACGCACGAGCGTCTCGAGCTCGGCGCGCTTGTCCCACAGTTCGACGTCGAAATGCACGTCGTAGTCCTTGGCGAGGTCCTCGACCACGCTCTCCTTCATGAATTCCGTGATGACGATTTCGGGCATTCGGGCATCCTTCGAATCACGCGCCGA
>JAGRKR010000357.1:3905-6078 GCA_020442225.1 Hyphomicrobiaceae bacterium
ATGGGGATCGTGTCGGCAAATCCGCCGTAGGGCTGGAAGACGCCGGGATAGGATTCCGAGCCACCGAGTCCGAGGCCCGCCGCCATGTTCAGCGCCAGTTGATGGCCGCCGTGCGGGATGAGGCGCCGCCGCGACCAGCCGAGCTGCTCGACGACATCGAGGAAGCGCAGGTACTCGGTCAATCCATAGGCGAGCGCCGGGTCGAGCTGGACCCAGTCGCGATCCTTGCGGAGCCCGCCATAGCGCAGGAGGTTGGCGCCGTCGATGGCGGAGAAGAGGTTCTCGCCCGTGGCGATCGCATGGGGGTACTCGGCGGCGAGCGCGGCATTGAGGTGGTAGTCGAGCGGGTCGCCCGCCTCCTCGTACCAGAAGAGCTTGTAGTCGACGACGGCCCGCGCGAAAGCAATCGCCTCCTTCAGCGAGAAGCGGCCGTTGGCGTCGACTGCGAGGTTGTCGCCGGAACCGACCACATCGAGCACGGCCTCGATGCGCCGGCAGTCGGTGGCGATGTCGGCGCCGCCGACCTTCATCTTGACGACGGTGTAGCCCTGTTCCTGATAGCCGCGCATTTCGGCCCTCAGTCCCTCGAGCTCTTTGCCGGGGTAGTAGTAGCCGCCGCCGGGATAGACCAGCACCCTGGCGTCCGCCTGGCCGCCGTTGTAGCGCTCCGACAGCACGCGCCAGAGCGGCTTGCCCGCGATCTTGGCCACAGCATCCCAGATCGCCATGTCGAGAGCGGCGGCGGCATGGGCGCGGTCGCCATGGCCGCCGGGCTTCTCGTTGGTCATGAAGGCGCGCCAGATGGCGAAGGGGTCGAGGTTGGCGTTGGCCTCGTCGATCAGGGATGCGGGGTCGGCGGCGGCGAGGCGCGGCAGGAAGCGGTCGGCCAGGATGCCCGCCTGGGCGTAGCGTCCGTTCGACGAGAACCCGTAGCCGATGACGGGCTTGCCGTCGCGATGCACGTCAGTCTCGATCGCGACGACGCTGATCGTCATGTCGGTGAAGGTGATGTAGGCGTTGCGCAGCTCGGAGCGGATGGGCGCGACACCGTGCCGGATGGCTGTGATCTTCACGGCTGGAACTCCTCGTCGCGGCGTGCCGGGCTCATATCGTGCCGTCCGCGCGCAATGCGGCGATGGCGCTCGCCTCGAAGCCCCAATCGGTCAGGATTTCCTCGGCATGCTCGCCGGGCCGCGGTGGGCCGCGCCGCACCGCGGGCGGTGTGCGCGAGAAGCGCGGGGCGGGTGCGGGCTGCGGCACGCCGGCCATCTCGATGAAGGCTTCACGGGCCCGCATGTGCGGATGCTCGAGCGCCTCGCCCATGTCGAGCACCGGCGCAAAGCAGGCGTCGGAACCCTCGAGCAGGGCGCACCATTCGTCCCGCGTCCTGGTCTTGAAATGGCGAGCCATGCGCGCCTTGAGGTCGGGCCAAAGTGCGCGGTCCCACTGATGCTTGAAGGCCTCGTCGTCGATGCCGGCGCGCTTCAGCAGCTCCGCATAGAACTGCGCCTCGATGGGCGCGACCGAGATCCACTTGCCGTCGGCACACTGGTAGGTCGTGTAGAAGTGGGCGCCGCCGTCGAGCGTGTTGGTGCCGCGCTCGTCCTTCCAGAAGCCCTGGGCCCTGAGACCCCAGATGCGTGCCATCAGCAGGGAGGAGATATCGCACATGGCGGCATCGACGACCTGGCCCTTGCCGGAGCCTTTGGCTTCGTAGATGCCTGCGAGCAGCCCGAAGGCGAGGCCGAGGGCGCCCGCGTAGTCGCCGACGAGGTTGAGCGGCGGGCTCGGTGGCCCTTCCTTGGGGCCGATCGAGTGCTGAATGCCCGTGATGGCGATATAGTTCATGTCGTGGCCGGCGGCCTTGGCCAGCGGTCCGGTCTGGCCCCAACCGGTCATGCGCCCGTAGACGAGGCGCGGATTGCGCGCGAGGCAGACGTCGGGTCCGAGGCCGAGCCGCTCCATGACGCCGGGACGGAATACGTCGATGAGCGCGTCGGCGCGCTCTATCAGGGCGAGCACGGTCTCGATGCCGGCTGGAGACTTGAGGTCGAGCGCGATCGAGCGGCGACCACGGCCGGTGGTGTCGGTGTGGTCCTGCACGAATATGTCGAGCGAGCGGCCGCGCGCCACGGTCTTCCTGTCGATGCGGACGACGTCGGCGCCGAGGTCG
>JAGRKR010000358.1 GCA_020442225.1 Hyphomicrobiaceae bacterium
GTCGATGAGCTGCTCACGGTCCGTATAGAACTCCGGCAGCGCGGAGAGACCGACCGTCCTGAACTTCTCTTCGAGGTCCGCCGTCCAGAACTCGAGCTTGCCGCTCTTGGTGGGGAAGCGATGGCCCTCGGGCTGGCCGGCGGCCGTCGTGCCCTCGAGGTAGAGCGTCTCCTGTTCGGCGGCATCCTCGCTCGCCACGGGAGCGCGCACCCATCGCCACGGTACCGAGTGGAGTCGCTTCTGTGTGCAGCCGCGCATCTCCGGATGATTGATGCACATCTCGTCCCAGAAGACGGTCGGGTCCTTGTATTTCTCCTTGAGTACGTCGTCGAAGCCGAAGCGCTTGCCGAGCTCGATCCAGATCCAGCCGTCGGGCTTGGCCTCGCCGGGCGGGTCGATGATGCGGTCGATCCACACCACGCGGCGATCCTCGGTGCCGCGGCCGATCTCGCCCTTCTCGATGCCGGTGGCCGCCGGCAGCACGTAGTCCGCAAAGGCGCTCGTCTCGTTCTGGAAAAGCTCGATGTGCACGAGGAGGTCGAGCGCCGATGTCGCCTCGCGTATGGCCCGCTGGTCCGGCCATTGCGCCATCGGGTTGTTGCAGGTGATGAGCGCCTTGATCGGATACGGCTTGCCGTCGCGCATGGCGTCGGTCCAGCCGACAGCGTTGCGACGCACGGCGGGGCGGCTCGTCTTGGCGGCGCGTCCGGGCGGCGTCTTCACCTCGATGGCCGGTGGTGTCGACATGTTGAAGAACGTGCCGCCCTTGCGTCCCCAGTTGCCGGTCATGGCCGCCAGGAACATGAGCGTCCGATTGGTCTGCGTGGCATTCGAGTGCTGGTTGATGCCGCGGCTCGCGAACAGCACGCAGCCGTCGGCCCTGGCGATCTCCTCGGCGACCGAGCGGATCGTCTCGGCGTCGATGTCGGTAATCGCGGCGGCCCACTCCGGCGAATAGCCGCGCTCGCGCACGAAATCGCGCCACTTCTCCCAGCCGAGGATCCAGTTGGTGCAGAAGCGCTCGTCGTGCAGATCGCGATCGAAGATGTGATGGATCATGGCAAGCGCCAGGGCGAGATCGGTGCCCGTGCGGATCGGCAGCCAGAGGTCGGCCTTGCTCGCGGTGACCGTCAGGCGAGGATCGATGGCGATCATGCGCCCACCCCGCTTGAGCCGCCAGTCGTTGACCATGCCGAAATGCACGGGGCGCGTCTCGGCCTGGTTGTCGCCGAAGTACACGTAGAGCTCCGCCGTGCCGATGTCGGTTTCCGTGTAGCTGTTGCCGCTGCCGATCCGGCCCTGGGTCAGCTTGAAGGCGAGGTTCTTGCTCTCCGAGCAGAAGGGCTCGGTGTCGCTGACGTTGGGCGTGCCCCACATGTCGGCGAAGAGCGGGATGTAGCCCTTGCGGGTCAGTGTGCCTGTGCGGGTTCCCGCATAGATGGCCAGCGCCTCGCTGCCGTACTTCGCGCGAACACCCTCGAGCTTCTCGGCGATCTCGTCCAGCGCCTGCGCCCAGGAGATCTGCTCGAACCGTCCTTCGCCCCGCCTGCCGACGCGCTTGAGAGGATGCGTCAGGCGATGCTCGCTGCCGTAGAGCTGTAGCGTGAGCTGCGACTTGGGGCAGACGCGGCCGGCAAAGAGCGGGTCCTCCTCGTTGCCCGTTACGCGCACCAGCCGGCCGTTGCGCAGGTGGAACTTGGTGCTGCACGAATTGAAGCAGATGTTGCAGCCGCCTGGCACCACCTGATCCGCCTGCCGCTCCTCACGACTGCGGCGGTACGGAAAAGCCGGCGCATCCTCGTAGAGCCGCCCCTTGGCGGCGGGATCGTCGACGACGATGGGGCGATGGCGGTCGCCGAGGGCAAGCCCCGTCGTGTTTGCGATGCGACCGGGCGCGACCTCCTTGGGCATGCGCTCCAGGTAGATCGTCGATGGTCCGAGCAGGTAGGCGTCGTGATCGACGGTGGAGCGGCCCTGTTCCCGGGCCTGGGCGACAAGCGCGTCGCGTTCCCCGAAAGTGATGGCGAAGCCGGGGCAGACCGTGGCGCAGGCGGGCTTCAGGCCGCCCGAACGGCGATCCGTGCAGAGATCGCACTTGACGGCATGATGATCGATGGCGTCGTAGCCCATGGCGCCATAGGGGCAGGCGACGATGCACTCGCCGCAGCCGGTGCAGCGATCCTCGAGCACGCGCACGACGCCCGTCTCGGGGTGCTTCTCGATGGCCTTCGGATTGACCGGGCAGGCGCGGAGGCAGGCGGGCCGCTCGCAATGCTGGCAGGCCAGCGTCAGGAAATCGAGCGCCGGAGCCGTCGTGTCCCCGTGCCAGACCACGCGGTTGCGGTACTCGCCCGGCCCGAGGGCGTGCTCGGCCTTGCAGGCGACCTCGCAGCTCTTGCAGCCGATGCAACGCTCGATATCGATCATGAGGGCCAGGCGGCTCATGGGTGCATCCTCTTCGAGTTGTGCTGCATCGCTCTCACCACGTGGCCAGGTGCCACCAGTAGATCTGCCGCCCGTCCGCGACGTAGCCGGCAAAGAACGTGACGACGACGACATGGGTGAGGAGGCCGGCGAGGAACAGATAGCCGATCGCAATGTGCAAGGGACGCCACCACGCCTGCAGGCTGCCGACCGACTGGCGCGCCCCGAGCAACTGGCTCTCCTCGCGGGCGAGCCGCAGATAAGCGAGCGCTCGCCGTGGCGAGCGAAGAATGTGAGCCAGGGTCACCGAGAATGTGGCCTCCCGGGCGGACGGATCGAGCGCCTTCAACAGCTCGATCTTGCGCTGGATGAGCCCTCTGAGGCGCGCCTGCACGTCGGGATCGACGCCGCGGAAGGGCGAGCGCTTCGTGCCGAGCGTGGCAGCCATCTGCCGGGAGAGCCAGAGACGAGCCAGGGCGCCGCTCAGCGCCAGGAAGGCCAGTGCGACCAGCATCAGGAAGGGCGGGCGCCCCATCCGACCCGCCGTATGAATGGCGACCAGCACGACACCGACGATCGAGGCCAGCACGTGCGCGGCGAACCAGCGCGGCGGAGATGCCGCGCGCCCGCCGCGTTTGGCCACCGCGAAGGCGAGAGGCATCAGCAGCAGGCACGAGCCGATGATGGCGAGGCTTTGCAGTACGGGGCTGCCCGGCGCATGCCAGGCGGGGGGCAGCGAGGGCCAGGCGGCGTAGTAGATCACCAGCACCAGCGCCGCCATCGCGAGGGCGCCGACGAGGAAGGCGTCACTCATGTCTGCACGCTTGCGCGCATCGCGTTTCGGTGGATCGCTCGCAAGCGCCATCGTCCAGGCCTCCAGATCGTGCTCCAGCTATCCCAAGTTCGTCCGGACAAGACAAGGCCCAAGGCACCCGCCTCGTCAAGGGAGACGGGTGCCTGTGGAGCGCTTGCGGCAGGGCCGGGGACGCCTATTGCAGGTAGGGCTTGTCGCCGGCGATCGTCGTGCGGATCAGATGGCGCGCCTCGCCCATGTCGTAATCGGAGATGGCGTTGTGCGTCGTGCAGCGGTTGTCCCAGAACAACAGGTCGCCCTTGCGCCACTTGTGGCGATAGATGAACTCGTGGCGAACGGAGAACGATACGAGGAAGTCGACGAGGGCTTTGCTCTCGTCGTAGTTCAGCTCGACGATCGCCTTGGTGAAGCCCTCGTTGACGAACAGCGCCTTGCGCTTGGTCTCCGGATGCGTGCGGATGACCGGATGCTGGACGGGCGGCACCTTGGCCTTCGCATCGGCACTGAGCGGCGGCCTTTCGGGAAAGCGCGAGAAGAACACGTCGTAGGCGTGGCTGTAGTCGTGGATCGCGGTCAGGCTTTCGAGGAACTTCTGCATCGGCTTCGAGAGTGCCTCGTAGGCCGCGTACATGCTGGCGAACATGGTGTCGCCGCCGACCTTGGGGAGTTGCTTGGCATGCAGCATCGTGCCCATGACCGGGATCTTCGAGTAGGAGAGATCGGAGTGCCAGTACTGGCCGGCACGGATGGCGCCGACCGGCTTTCCGTCCTTCTTGACGTTCGAGATGACGAACACGTCTGGATTCTCGGGCAGCGCGAAGCCCTCGAGAATGTGGCGGTCGAGCGGGCCGAAGCGGCGGCTGAAGGCTGCAAGCTGGTCGGGTGAGAGATCCTGGTCGCGGAAAACGATGATGGAGTTGTCGAGGAAGGCCTTGCGCAATCCGGCGATCTCCGAGTCGGAGATGTCCTTCGTCAGGTCGATGCCGACGACCTCCGCACCGAGCGAGGTTCCGAGGCGGTTCACTTGGAAAGCCATATGACGAGCTCCATTACGGGGTGTTGTGCACGCCTCGATCGCCCGTCGTGCGGGCGGGGCGCGATGCAGGAGTGACAATCAGGTGAGTAGGAGGTTATAATCTCCTAACCCGCGAAGCTTATGTGGCCGCCTTGGCCGGCGCAAGCCGAAAAGTGGGAGTGGTGCGCAGGGAGCGCGGCGCGCTTCCCTTCGGCGAAACTCGACATGGTGCAGCATAATGGTCGAACTCACGCGCTCGCCCGTGCCGCTCTATTTTCAGATCGCCAGCGATCTGGAGCGACAGATCAAGTCGGGCGCGCTGCGCCCCGACGAACAGCTTCCCAACGAGAAGGATCTGGCCGCGCGCTACGGCGTCAGCCTCGTGACCGTGCGCGGCGCCATGCGGCTGCTCCTGGACAATGGCGTGATCGTCCGCTACGCGGGCAAAGGGACGTTCGTCGCGAAGCGGGAGGCGCGCAAGAGCATCTGGTCGATCGGCTCGCTCGACGATCTCGTGGCGACGGGCCTCAAGAGCACCATGCGCATGATCTCGCAGGAGCGACTCGAGCCGCCGTCATGGGCTCTCGAGAGGTTGGGGCTGCCGCTCGGCGCCAAGGCGCACATGGTGCGCGCCCTGCGCGAGGCGCAAGGCGAGGCGTTCATGGTCACCGACCAGTTTCATCCGCTCGATCTCGCACGCGGGCTGCGCAAGGCGGATTTCGCCCGGCCGGAAGCGAGATCGAGACTGGTCGTGCAGATCGTCGCGGCCCATTGCAACCTGACCATCGGCAGTGTGCGCCAGACGATGTCGGCCGAGAACGCGAGCGGAGAGATCGCGGCGATCCTCGGCGTGCAGGCCGGTGATCCGCTGCTCGTCGTCGAGCGGGACTTCTTCAGCGACGCCGGACGCATCATCCAGACCGGCAAGGCGTACTATCGCACCGATCATCATCGCTACATGATCACGATCTCGCTGCTCGAGAAGCCGCCGGGGCGGCCGGGGTTCCAGTTCCCGGCCCAGCACCAGCCCGAGCCGCAGGACCAGAATTGAGGCGCCAGCCGGCGTGCGCGCTCGGCAGCGGTCCCCTTGCCTTGGCCCAAAGTTGAAGACCGTCGCTGGCCGATAGGGCTCGCCGATCTGGCTTCCGGCCGGACCCTCGACTATGATCGCGGCGTCTGCGAGGCCTCCCGAGGACGTAAGAATTGGAGAGGCGCCCGCGCAAGGGAGGATTTGCAATGCATTCAAGACTGAGGCCAGTCGTTCTCGCCATCGGCCTGTCCGTCGTCGCCGCTGGCGGCGCGCACGCCGCCAATCTCAAGCTCGTGACCGGACCGCAGGGCGGCTCATGGTATCCGCTGGGCGGCGCCATCAAGGGTCTCATGGAGAAGGCCATGCCCGGCACGACCATGCAGGTCGGCCCCGGTGCAGGCATCGCCAACGTCAAGGCGATCGAGGCCGGCAAGGCGGACTTCGGGTTCGCCAACTCCGTATCCACGGTCGACGCCATCAACGGCAAGGCGCCATTCGAGAAGCCCTACAAGAAGGTGTGCCACGTCGCGACGCTCTACCCGCAGTATTTCCAGGTCGTCGCTCTCGCCGACAGCGGTATCAAGCTGCCGGGTGACTTCAAGGGCAAGGGCCTGACCACGCAGAAGCGCGGCAACACCGGCGAGCAGATCACCGCGCATCTGCTGCAGGCGTACGGCATGAAGTACAGCGACCTCTCCAAGGTCAGCCAGGGCTCCTATACGGATTCCGTCAGCCAGCTCAAGGACGGCAATGCCCAGTTCTTCACGCTCGGCACCACCATCCCGGCGAGCGCCATCATGGATCT
>JAGRKR010000359.1 GCA_020442225.1 Hyphomicrobiaceae bacterium
TCTTTGCCTTCGCGCCCATCGTGGCGCTGCTCCTCGGCGTCACCGATATCGTCGTGCCCTGGGAGACGCTCATCCTCTCGGTCGGGCTCTACATTCTGATCCCGCTCGCTGCCGGCGCCGCCACGCGCCAGTGGCTCGCGCGGGGCCGCCGGGGGGCGGACGCCGAGGCGGCGGTCGCGCGCTTCACGGCGGCGGTCAAGCCCTTCTCGGTGCTCGGCCTGCTGGCGACGGTCGTGCTTCTATTCGGGTTTCAGGGGCAGATCATCCTGGAGCAGCCGCTGCTGATCGCGCTGATCGCGGTGCCGCTCCTGATCCAGTCCTACGGCATCTTTGCGCTGGCCTATGCTGCGGCCTGGGCGTGGCGCGTGCCCTTCAACGTCGCCGCGCCCTGCGCGCTGATCGGTACGTCCAACTTCTTCGAGCTCGCGGTGGCCGTCGCGATCAGCCTCTTCGGACTGCAATCCGGCGCTGCGCTCGCGACCGTGGTCGGTGTTCTCGTCGAGGTTCCGGTCATGCTGTCACTTGTCGCCTTCGCCAATCGGACTTGTCACCATTTTCCCGCGGATGACGGAGGCGCGCGGCATGGCTGACCATCCCGTCCCGATCGAAGACCTGCCGAACATCGACCCAGCATCGCTCCGGCCGATCGACGTGGCTGCGCTCGCCGGCCCCGGCGCGCCGGCGCACCCGCCCCGCATCCTGATGCTCTATGGATCGCTCCGGACGCGCTCCTACTCGCGCTTTGCCTCGGAGGAGGCGGCGCGCCTGCTGCGCTGGTTCGGCGCCGAGACCCGCGCCTTCAACCCGTCCGGCTTGCCGCTGCCGGACGCGGAAGACCCCGACCACCCGAAGGTCAGGGAGCTGCGTGAGCTCGCCACTTGGTCGGAGGGCATGGTCTGGTGCTCGCCCGAGCGGCACGGCGCGATGACCGGCGTCATGAAGGCGCAGATCGACTGGCTGCCGCTGTCGCTCGGCGGCGTGCGGCCGACGCAAGGCAAGACGCTCGCGGTCATGCAGGTCTCCGGCGGCTCGCAGAGCTTCAACGCCGTCAACCAGATGCGCATCCTCGGCCGCTGGATGCGCATGGTGACGATCCCAAACCAGTCCTCGGTGGCGAAGGCGTGGGGCGAATTTGATGAGGGCGGCCGCATGCGGCCGTCGCCGTACTACAATCGCATCGTCGACGTCATGGAGGAACTCGTGAAGTTCACCCATCTCACGCGCGGCCGTTCGGCCTATCTAACCGACCGCTACTCGGAGCGGGTGGAAAGCGCTGAGCAGCTGTCCAAGCGCGTCAACCAACGCTCGATCTAGCATTTTCCTCTGCCGCTGAGGTGCTTGCGCGGAGCGGGGCCATTAATATCGCAGCATCGCACTCACTGAGACGAGGCGCTTGTCGACATCATCGCAAGAGGCGCAGCGGGTCGCTCCCGACCAACAACTACGAAGAAGCGCTACATTGCGTTGATCGACGCAGCGCGCGTGGTCAGTCGAGGAACTCGGGCTACCCCCGGACGCGTACGCCATCACCGACCGCGCCCCGTCACGCCAGAGCGCCATGAGGACCAGTACTTTCTCGATGGAGAAACCGTGCCCCTGAACGGGGCGGATAAAGCGCAACGTGTGACGCGCCGCAGGTCTCCTCTGGGCCGGGGGCCAAGCATCACCCTTGAAACGCCCGCTCATGAGGGAAATCGCCTTCCTTCAGATATGCAACTTCCGCCCGCGACGAGCGGCGGCCAAGAACCTGATTGCGATGGGGATGACGGCCGAACGCCGCGATCACTTGCTTCACGTCCAGGGCCTGCTTCACGAGCGAACGGTAAATCGGCTGCAGGTGCGTGGGGGCTTCTGCGGCGATCTCCTCGCGAAGTCCGATGAGAAGGTCCAGGCGCTGGAGATGGTCTGGCCCTTCGCAGTGGCCGAGTGGCAGACCATGAACGACCTTGAACCATGGCGTTGATAGCGCGGCGTAGTGGCCATTCAACAATCCGTTCATTGCCAGCGCCAGCGCCGCCTTGTCCTGCGCGAAATCGTGGGCATTGCCTCGCCAGACCGATCGCGAGAACTGATCGAGCACGATGATGAGCGCGAGCCTGCCTTCGGGATCGGAGGCCCAGTGGTCAAGATTTCCCGCGGCTCCTTCAACTGTGAGTTCCGCGAAGCGGGCCGTGATTTCGTCGTCCGCGCCGCCCCGCATCCGCCAAGACCAATGGCTGCGATGGACGTCCGCATCTATGTCGAGCGAGTTCCCCTCAGGGAACCAGAATTCGAGTACGACCTGCCATTCATTGCGTTTGTTCGTGTTCTTCATCGCAAAACGTGTGCGCCGAGGGACTGAACATCGAGACTAACGCCCATCCATGTCAACAGGTCCAAAACGAAACACTCCATTTGGCCAACAGGTTTATACGAGGCCAATGTGGAGGCAAATTCAGGCCAGCTGGTGTCGCAGCAGCACGCGGACTGGTCATCCACACGTGATGGACCTATGGTTAAAGAGGCCTGCCAAAATACAAGGAGCACACCATGCGCGGATTTGTCGATGACATCGAAAAGTTGACCGAGGAGAACGCCGACTATCGGCGGGTCCTCTATACGGCGAGGAACATGCAGTTGGTCCTGATGGCGCTACAGCCCGGCGAAGAGATTGGCGAAGAGGTGCATGACGGTGGCGACCAGTTCTTCCGTGTCGAGAAGGGGCAAGGCGAGATCCTGATCGATGGCGCCGCACACAAGATAAAGTCGGACATGGCGATGATCGTACCGGCGGGCGCGCGACACAATGTCAGGAATACGGGCGACGAGCCCCTCAGGCTTTACACGATCTACAGTCCTCCCGAACATGTCGATGGCGTCGTCCATTCGACCAAAGGCGAAGCCGACGCTGCCCACGAGCACTTCGACGGAAAGACGACCGAAGAATAGCTCGGCTTTGCCGACTCTGTCGGAAACCGGCACCAGTCTCACTGACAGGAGCCAGCGGCGACCATCGTCGAACGTTCATGATCTCGTCGCTACGGCGGGCGGCGCGCGTTGTTGCGCCCGGAAGCATAGTTTCGGCATGAGAGCCTGCGCCGCGATTAGGAGATGAAGTGGGAAAAGCATTCGAGATCGATCGTTCGTTCGTTTTGACGGTCCTGACCGTCGCTGGGATGCTTCTGGCCATACTCGCTCTTTGGCCGCTGCAGGGTGCCGCCGCCGCGTACTTTTCCCTCGCAGGTCTGTTGCTCGTTTATCTAGCGGGCGGACTGCCAGCCGCTTGGCGGGCGGCCGCCACCTTGTGGGAGGAGCGGATCCTCGACATCGACCTCTTGATGGTCGTTGCAGCGGTCGCGGCTGCGGCCGTCGGGGCGCCTTTCGAGGGCGCCGTCCTGCTGACGCTCTTCAGCATCTCCACGACGCTGGAGGAACGGGCGCTCGGCCGCGCGCGCCGGGCCATCGAGGCGTTGATGGAGCTTCGGCCGGAGACGGCACTTCGCAAGGCGCCGGACGAGTCAGTCTCGGAAGTCCCTGCTGCCGATCTTCAGGTGGATGACGTCGTGGTGCTGCGGCCTGGCGCGCGGGTTCCGGCGGACGGGGTGATCGTCAGCGGCCGGGGCTCTCTCGATGAAGCCCATATCACCGGCGAGTCCATGCCCGTCGCCAAACAACCCGGCGCCCCGGTCTTCGAGGCGACGGTCAACCTCGACGGCGTGCTCGAGATGGCCGTAACGAAGACGATCGAGGAAAGCACCGTCGCCCGCATGATCGCACTCGTGACCGAGGCGCAGGCGGCCAAGGCTCCGTCGGAGCGCTTCAGTGCCTGGTTCGGGCAACGCTACACGGTCGCGGTCATGGTCGGAGCCGTCCTGGCCTTCGCCGCGTTCTACTGGCTGGGGCGCGACTGGGAGGAGGCGCTCTACCGATCAGCGACCCTGCTGGTAGCGGCGAGCCCCTGTGCAATCGTGATCTCCGTCCCTGCCGCGATCCTCTCCGCCCTGTCGGCTGCCGCGCGCGGAGGTGTATTGTTCAAGGGCGGCGCCGCGCTCGAGACGCTGGCGGCGGTCGACACCTTCGCCTTCGACAAGACGGGAACGCTGACGACCGGCAGGGCCTCGATCACGAAGGTGG
>JAGRKR010000360.1 GCA_020442225.1 Hyphomicrobiaceae bacterium
CGCTTTCCGCACCACCCGGTCTGCCGCAAGCCGCGGCCTGACCAGCACGTGTCGCCCTTCTGCCGGAGGCATCCCCATCACCGGGCTTGCCGCATCATCATCGTGGAGCGGCCGCCAATGTTCATCGCGCCCCGGCCGTTCGTTCCGGCGGCCCCTCGGTTCGTGACCCCCGCTACGCCCCGTCCCGCAAGCTGCGGCTACCAGTTCACGGACTGCTGCCACCTCGAGAACGGCATGTGCCTGAGCACCTGTCAGCAGGAAGGCGGATGCACGAAGGCCTCGCAGTGCACGGCCGAGGTCAACCCTCAGCCCGCGAGCTGGCCGTTCCCATCCTGCGGCTACAAGCACGGTGAGTGCTGCCAGTCCGCGAACGGCACCTGCTTGAGTCAGTGCACCCAGGCGAACGGCTGCCGGACCTCGGCTCAGTGTGTGAAGGCCGCCGAACCGCCGCAGCAGCCGCAGGCTCCCGAAGGCTCCGCGCCGGAAGGCACGGATCCCCAGCAGCCGCAGGCCCCTATGCCTCCGCAGGGCGCCGCACCTCCGCAGTCGCAGGGCTTCGGGGCTCTTCGGTAAGCGGAGAGGCGAGCAACACGCGACGTCGCGAAGAGGGGCCCGCTGCCAGACCGGCAGCGGGCCTCGTTGCGTCGAGGCGCCGATAGGCCGAGGATGTCTGGAAGGTGAGCGGGTACGCCGCACCGACGGAGCTTGACCGTCGCAACGCGACAATCCCCATATCGCCTGTAATCGCCCCCTTGCGAAACCCGAGGCCCGGGAGCCATGACCAGTCCATCGAAACCGCCACACTCGCCCCAACCGGCCGCGGCTGAGCCGTCCTCGTGTTGCGGCGGGCATGCCGCATCAGGCGATACCCGGATCGACCCCGTGTGCGGCATGACCGTGCGCACCGACGCCGGCAAGCCGACCTTCGAGCACCAGGGCGTCACCTACTTTTTCTGCTGCCAGGGCTGCCGCACCAAATTCGCGGCCGATCCCCAGCGCTATCTCGACCCGAAGCCCCGCCAGGACGAGCCGATGCCCGAGGGCACCATCTACGGCTGCCCGATGTGTCCGGGACAGGAGCAGGTCGGTCCCGGCACATGCAAAGTCTGCGGCATGGCGCTCGAGCCGATGGGCGCGCCGAGCGCTGACGATGGCCCCAATCCCGAACTCGTCGATTTCTCGCATCGCCTGCGGATCGGCGCGGCCCTGACACTGCCGCTGTTCCTCATCGCCATGGGGCCACACGTCGGCTTGCCGATCCACCGCTGGCTCGGCGCGCGCACCTCGCAATGGATCGAGCTCGCGCTGGCGACGCCGGTCGTGCTGTGGTGCGGCCGGCCGTTCTTCGAGCGCGGCTGGGCGTCGATCCGCAACAGGCTGCCGAACATGTGGACGCTGATCGCCATCGGCGTCGGGGCGAGCTACCTCTACAGCCTCGTCGCCACGGTCGCGCCCGGTCTCTTCCCCGAGGTCTTCCAATCGTCTCATGGCACCGTCGGCGTCTACTTCGAAGCGGCAGCGGTGATCATCGTCCTGGTCCTGCTCGGCCAGGTCCTAGAGCTCAAGGCCCGCGAGAAGACGGGCAGCGCCATCCGCGCCCTCGTGGATCTCGCGCCGAAGACGGCGCGCAGGATTGCGCCGGACGGCAACGAGGCGAGTGTGCCGCTGGAGGACGTAACGGCCGGCGACCGGCTGCGCGTGCGGCCGGGCGAGGCGATCCCCGTGGACGGGCGCATCGTCGAGGGGCGCTCCTCGGTCGATGAATCCATGCTGACCGGCGAGCCGCTGCCCGCCGAGAAGGGAGAAGGCGACACCGTGACCGCCGGCACGCTGAACCGCACCGGCAGCTTCGTCATGGTCGCCGAGAGGATCGGCAAGGAGACCGTGCTGGCCCAGATCATCGACATGGTGGCCAAGGCACAGCGCAGCCGCGCACCAATCCAGGGCATGGCCGATCGTGTGGCGGCCTACTTCGTGCCGGCGGTCGTCGCAGCAGCCGTCGTCGCCTTCGTCGTCTGGTCGCTGATCGGCCCGACGCCGGCCATGGCCTATGGCTTCATCGCCGCCGTTTCCATCCTCATCATTGCCTGCCCGTGCGCGCTCGGCCTCGCCACGCCCATGTCCATCATGGTCGCAACCGGGCGTGGGGCGCAGGCCGGCGTTCTGGTCAAGAATGCCGAGGCGCTGGAGCGGCTGGCCGGCGTCGACACCCTCGTGCTCGACAAGACCGGCACCCTCACGGAAGGCCGGCCACGTCTCACGGACATGGAGTCGCTCGGCGGCTTCGACGACGGCGAGTTGCTCCGCCTCGCCGCCAGCCTCGAGAAGGCCAGCGAGCATGCCCTCGGCGAAGCCATCGTCGCCGCGGCGCAGGAGCGAGGGCTCGCACTCGCCGCACCACGCGACGTCGAGGCGGTGGCTGGCAAGGGCGTCCGCGGTCAGGTCGGCACGCAGAAGGTGCTGGTGGGCAGCAGCCGCTTGATGAAGGATGCCGCCATCGATTGCACGGCCGCCGCCGCGCGTGTCGATGCTCTCGCCGATGCCGGCAAGACCGCCATGCTGGTCGCTGTCGACGGACGGCTCGCCGGCATCATCGCCGTCTCGGACCCGATCAAGGGCAGCGCCGTCGCAGCGCTCGAAGAGCTCAGAAGCCGTGGCCTCGACATCGTGATGGTGACGGGCGACACCGCCAGAACGGCCGATGCCGTGGCGCGAAAGCTGGCCATATCGCGCGTCCATGCCGACACCCTGCCCGCGGACAAGGCGCGCATCATCGATGAGCTGAAGCGACAAGGCCGCAAGGTGGCGATGGCCGGCGACGGCATCAACGACGCCCCTGCGCTCGCCACCGCCGATGTCGGCATCGCCATGGGCACGGGAACCGACGTCGCCATCGAAAGCGCGGGAATTACGCTGCTGAAGGGCGACCTCGGTGCGCTCGTGCGCGCGCGCCGACTCGCCGAGGCGACTATGAGCAACATCCGGCAGAACCTGTTTTTCGCGTTCGCCTACAATGCCTTGGGAGTACCGATCGCAGGCGGCCTGCTCTATCCCGTGTTCGGCCTGCTGCTGTCGCCGATGATCGCCGCGGTGGCCATGAGCCTGTCCTCGCTCTCCGTCGTCGGCAATGCGTTGCGGCTTCGCCAGATGTCGCTCGGCGGCACTGCCGGCTCCCGATAGATCAGCATCCCAGCGAAAGCGCGGGTGCCGCGATGTTCATGCGGCATTCATCTGCGCTCCAGGAAGACTAATGGCGTGGTGGCCAAGACACGCTGCTCCTATGCCGAACGAGGTGGCGTTCGGGGGGCGGAGCTAGAGCCATCGGAAAATCGGCATACGGGAGCCAAACAATCATGAAGCGATTTCTCTTGCCTTTGCTGAGCCTGGTGGTCGCTGTCGGCCTCATGGTCACGGCGGCTGATGCCGCCCCTGTCGGCAGCACCGTGCCGTCGATCTCCGGCATCGCCGCGGATGGTAGCGTCGTCGAGAAGGTTCATGGCTGCCATCGCCGCTGCGCTCCGGGCCCGCGCGGCCACGTGCATCGTCACGCCGGGCCGAACTGCGTGCGCGTCTCGTGCGGTCGCCCCGGCTACCGTCCGCGCCGCCAGTGCAACAAGGACTGGCACTGCGAGAAGACCGGCCCGCTCGGCCTGAGCAAGCGCTGCTACTGGCGCACGCTCTGCAACTGAGAACGGCATTGCCCGGCTGACCCGAATCGGGTGAGCCCGGCATGCGCCTGACGCCTGAAGACCGGGAGCGCCCAGATGTCTGGGCGCTCCTTTTCGTTTCCGGCAGGCGACGACCGCGCGCGAATGAGCGCACCCGTCGACACCAGGGGCGACCGCTCAGAACTTGGTGAGGAGATTGACGGAGGCGTAGGGACTCGTCGGGCGCTGATAGTCGCCGGACGTGCCGAACGAGCCGGACACCTCGCCGCCAGACCACTCGTAGCGCAGCAGCAGTCCGGCGCGCATGGCATCATACTCGCGATTGCCGACTGCCCCCGCCTCGAGGCCGACCGAAAGGCGGCCAATCGCGCGCCAGCCGATCCGCGCGCGCGTCCAGTAGCTGGAATGGACGCTGCTCCAGCTTCCATCGAGCGCGCCCCACCAGCGCGGACCGAGGTCCACCCAGTTCTCGAGCGCCAGCTTGACCCCGGACGCGGCGCCGGTCAGGCGCGTCACCGGATCGTGCGGGCTGACCAGCCGCGTCTCGTAGGCATAGCCGACGAAGGCCTTGCTGGTGAGCGAGCCCAGACCGACCTGCCAGCCGACCAGCGCCTCCGTGAACGAAACCGTGCCACGGAACGCCGTCGGCACGACGACCTTGCCACCGACCAGCCTGTTGCCGTCGTAGCCGTATCGCCCATAACCGCCGACCGCGCGCAGCCTGAAGCCAGGCGCATGCAGACCACCGAATGGGGCTATGGTCGTGCCGCTGTAGACGGCCCAGGCATCCGGCGTGGCTTCCGCCCCCGCCCAGACCTCACCCCAGGGCGGGGCCGCCGGCTCCGATTGAGCGTGGGCGGTGGGCGGGCCCGCACCACAGAGCGCAAGCGTCACGGCACCCAGGGCCAGGAGCCGTGAGCAGACCGGCAGCAAGCGACGCACCCTCATCACCACGAAACGCCACGCTGACTGAGCAACAACTGGGAGGAAATTCCCAGCTCGAGAAGAACGCCGTCAGAAAGCCCGGTCAACGCATCGTCGCTGGGACACTACCTGATTGTTTCCCTTGATGATTGCGCCGTCGCCCCTGAACTCCCGCCGAGATTGCATTTTGCGGCGCGCCAGTGATCGCGAGGGCATCACGACGCGTATCAACCGCACGAATGGCTTGCAGCCAGCCGCTTCCACTCGACCTTCCTTGACCTCCTCAGCGAGCCGAGATCAGCCGGTTTCATGCCGCCGAAGGAGCAGCTCTCCGTATGACGCGACACGCACCGAGCTGTTGCGGTCGGAACTTCCCCCCATGACCCGCCCGAGTGCAGACAAGAAGACACAGACCCCATTGAATCCAAGTCCTGGAGGCACCATCTCGCTCAAGATTATTCACTATAGCGGACCGAGGATTTCTCAATAATGCCCAATGACTTCAAGTCCGATCATCCAACGTGGACGTGCTCTGTCATTGATAGGCTAGATAATGCTCTACCGTTTTCCAGAGGTCTTCTTGCTACAAGCATTCTGGCAACGGGAATAGATACGCCGTCTGCTTACGAGGTCGCGCGGGTCATTCAGGAACGACTGTACAGAAGCGGCGCGGAACGTATCGACTCGGAAGCGCTCATCCGGATGACCGCCGAAGAGATCGCGCGGCTGGTTTCCAACGAGGTCGCCGACCGCTACCTGCTCTGGCGAAAGGCGCGCCGAATCGGGCGCCCCATCATCATCTCGTTGCTCGGCTCCAGCGGCGTCGGCAAATCCACGCTGGCCACTCGGCTGGCACTTCGCCTCGGTGTAAATCGGGTCGTCACGACGGATTCGATCCGCGAAGTGCTGCGCACAGTGATCCCGAATTCAGTCTTGCCGGAACTGCACGTGTCCTCCTACGAGGAGATCGAAACAGACCTGCCCGAAGCGCAGTCATCGACCTATCACCGCCAGTCGCGCGCTGTCGTGGCCGCGTGTGCGGCAATCGCCCGGCGCTATGTCCACGAGCAGAGAAATGTCCTGTTCGAAGGCGTCCACCTCTTGCCCGGATATCTAAGCCGCGAGCTCAAGAGCATGGACGAGAATCCGATCGTCGTCGAAGTTCTGCTGACGCTCAAGGATGAGCGGCTGCACACTGCGCGCCTGAACCATCGACTGGCGAAAGAACCGGGCCGCGATGGCCGCCGGAATCTCATGCACTTCGAGATCATTCGCTCTCTGCAAGAGAACATGCGGGGGCTGGCGGAAGCCGCCACCATACCCGAATTCGATGTCGGCAGCGATCAGGACCTGACGCAGAAGATCGTTCGAGAGATCGTCACCAAGGCACTGGGCTAGATGATGATACCAGGAACCCTCGCCCTCTGATCCTTGACGGACAGGGCGTCGTGTTCAGCTCTCCGATCAAACGCTTCCTGAGGCCGTTTTCGCACGACAACGGGCTGGGATCTCGTTTGATGCAGTGCAACAATCAACCCGTCATGACTCCGGCGTGGCGCTCTGCGTCTCACAGTCCCACCGCATGCTCCGGGAGACACCGAACGAGGGCCTTGATTCGATCGCTACTCTGATGAAATCCATAGAGAATTGATCTGCATATAGAGCTGCTGCGCCAACATGTTGCAGGCGATCGATCAGGAAATACCTTATCGCGCCCGCGAAACCGTATTGCACCGCGAAAAACTGTTGCTATAATGCAATCGTCAACCATGTTCCGCGCCGAACTGCCGCCGGATCATGCGTCAGACGCTTCAATGGAGAGTGTTTCATGACTGCGCCGGAGCGTTTCGAAGCGAAGAACGGGCCCTTCACGAACTTCTTCGGCATGTATTGCGGCAATGCCGATGCCACGGCGAAAGGCCTCGAGCCGTATTTCAATGGCTTGCTGCGCGCCAATCTCGAGATCTTCAGCCTGATGAGCCGTCGCGCTCAGGCCTACGTGGCGATCCCGCAGCGGAT
>JAGRKR010000361.1 GCA_020442225.1 Hyphomicrobiaceae bacterium
CTGCTGCTCGACCAGGCGCTGGATCAGCGGCGAGTTCTGCACCTCGGGCAGATTGGAGATGCTGCCCGCCTTGAGCGCGGCGCGGATCTGGTCGGCGCGCGCCTTGGCATCGGCAATCTCGGCCTGAACCTTGGAGAGTTCGGCGTTCAGGTCGCCCAGCTGCTGCTGCGGCAGGGTCGAGTCGCCGCTGCCGCCGGAGGAGAACAGGTCGTTCTTGCTGCGGAAGTCCTCGACTTTGGCCTCGGCGTCCTGGACCTTCACGCGCAGTTCGCCGATCTGGTCGTCGAGGAACTTGGCGGCATTGGCCGTCGCGTCGCGCTTCGCCTCGCGCTGCAGCACGATGTAGCCCTCGGCGATGGCATTTGCGACTGCCGCGGCGAGCTCCGGATCGCGCGACTGGAAGTCGATCACGATGACCCGCGAGCGATCGACCGCGTAGACCGAGAGCTTCTTGTAGTAGGCCTTGAGAACCTGGTCCTCGACCGAGCCCGTGGGCTTGGTGTCGAGGCCGACGGCAGTCAGGACCGTGTCGAGGAAGGAAGCGCTGCGCAGCGCCGGGTTGAACTCGGGCTTGCTGGCGAGATCGAGCTTCTGGGCCACCGAGCGTGCCAGATCGCGCGAGCGCACGAGCTGCACCTGGCTGGTGATCGCCTGCTCGTCGAGGCCGGTCAGCGTCTGTTCCGGCGAGGACTGCGTGGCGTCGGTCAGGTTGCCGTCGCCGCCGTCGATGAAGATGGAGACTTCCGACGTGAAGCTCGGCGGCAGCGCCTTCAGCCCGAAGAACGCACCGACGGCGACCAGCGCCACGAAGACGACGATAAACGGCAGCTTCCTCAACAGCGTTGAGAAGAGCGCCCGGAGATCGATCTCCATGTCTGCTTCGCTGACTGCCCGGTTTTCCATCTGGAGACTCGCTTACTGAACCAGGCCAGATGATCGGGGTTCATGGTAATCACATGGTTAACGCCCTCGCCGGCAAAGATGTCCACTTGGTAATCTAGATTAACGACGCATTAACCAGCGCCCTTCCTGTCCTCTCCGAGTCGCCGGGATTCCTAGCCTTTACTGGCTATTAACCATAACGCCCGGATAGTCGGTCCCGTCGCCGCACCACTCGGGTCGAGCCCAAACATGCGTTGGTATGGACTGCCCCTTCTCCTGTCTTGTCTTGCGCTGCTGGCCGGGTGCGCCAACGCGCCGAAGGTGCAGGACGGCTACCACCCCGAACTGGTGTCGCCTTATCGGCTCGATGCCGGCGACCGCATTCGCGTGATCGTTTTCGGACAGGCCGACCTGTCCAACACCTACGTCGTCGACCAGGCCGGCAATATCGCCATGCCGCTGATCGGCACCGTGCAGGCGCGCGGCCGCTCCACGGCGCAGATCGAGGCGGACGTCTCCACCCGCCTGAAGAAGGGCTACCTGCGCAATCCCGACGTCTCCGTCGAGATCGACCGCTACCGCCCGTTCTTCGCCATGGGCGAGGTCGGCACCGCGCTTCTGCACATGAGCGACGCGGTCCTGCCCGGCGACACGATCTTCGTGCGCGAACGGCATCTTTGAGCGCCGGCGACAGGATGCTGATAGGTGCGCATTGTCCACTGCTTCCGTGATCCCTCAGGCGGACTGTTCCGCCATGTCCGCGACCTGGCGGAAGCCCAGCACGCGGCCGGCCACGCGGTGGGCGTGGTCTGCGACGCTCATGTCGGCGATCCTCTCGACGAACACGCGCTCGAAGCGATGCGCCCATACCTCGCGCTCGGCCTCATGCGTTTCCCGATGCGCCGCCAGATGGGGCCATCCGATCTTGCCGCGACCTGGCGCATCGCCGGTGTCCTGCGGCCTCTCCTTCCCGATGTCCTGCACGGTCACGGCGCCAAGGGCGGCGCCTACGGACGGGCTGTCGGAACACTCTTGCGGGCAACTGGTACCAGCGTAGCCCGCATCTACACACCCCACGGCGGCAGCCTGCACTTCGATGCGCAGGCCGCCGCCGGCCGGGTCTTCTTCGCCGCCGAGCGCGTACTCGGCCGCATGACTGACGCCTTCATCTTCGTCAGCCGCTACGAGGCGGATACCTACGCCGCCAAGGTCGGCACGCCGCGCGCCCCGGCGACCGTGGTGCCCAATGGCCTGCGGCCGGAAGAATTCGACGCTATCGCGCCCGATGCCGACGCGGCCGATTTCCTGTTCATCGGAATGCTGCGCGATCTCAAGGGCCCGGACGTCCTGATCAAGGCGCTGGCGCTTGTCCGTGAGCGCAGCGGCACAACGCCCACCGCCGTCATCGTCGGCGGCGGCAGCGACAAGCCGCGCTATGTGGCGATGGCCGCCGAGCGCGGCCTCGCCGAGGCGGTCACATTCCGCGACCCGATGCCGGCGCGG
>JAGRKR010000362.1 GCA_020442225.1 Hyphomicrobiaceae bacterium
AAGCTGCTGACCATCCCCTACCGCTACCTGTTCCCGGCCATCCTGACATTCTGCGTCATCGGCGTCTTCAGCACGCAAAACAACGTCTTCGACATCTACGTCGTCGCCGCCTTCTCCGTGCTGGCCATGATCGTCCTGAAGCTCGGCTTCCCGCCCGTGCCGCTGCTGCTCGGCTTCATTCTCGGGCCGATGATGGAGGAGCACTTCCGCACCGCGCTCGTGCTCTCACGGGGCGACTTCCTGGTGTTCTTCAAGCATCCGATCTCGCTGGCTCTGTTGATCACGGCTGCCCTGCTGCTCTGCCTCGTGCTGCTGCCACGCGTGCGCAAGGGCCGCGAGCAGGCCTTCCAGGAGGACGCCTGAGCGCTCCTGCAACGACCGGTGGCCCGGCTTCGTGTCCGGCCGTCCTCGTGCGCGAAGCCGCGAGAAGACGATTGAGCTGCGCCCATCCTTGGAGCACAGTTAGGGGTCTGGACAAATCCTGGAGACATTGATGAGCGATATGACGTTGAGTCTGGCCTGCCTGCCGACCGATCGGTCGCGGGCCGTGCTCGAGGGGCGAATTCGCATTCCAGGGGTCTCGATCCGGCCCATGCCGGGCACGCCGGGAGAGATCTTCGTCAAGGCGCTCAAGGAGCAGGCCTTCGACATCACCGAGATGTCCATGGCGAGCCACATCATGGAGACGGCGCGTGGCACGGCAACGTACGTCGGCGTGCCGATCTTCCTGTCGCGGCTGTTCCGCCATTCGGCGATCTACGTGCGCTCCGACCGCGGCATCGACCGCCCGGAGGATCTCAAGGGCCGGCGCGTCGGCGTGCCGGAGTTTCCCCAGACGGCAGGCATGTGGGTTCGGGGCATCCTGCGCGACGAGCATGGCGTCGGGGTGCGTGACGTCTCCTGGCGCATCGGCGGACAGGATGTAGCACGCGCCAGCCGGCGCAGCGACGTCGTCCTGCCCGCAGGGCTCGACGTCGCCGCCATCCCCGACGGCGAGACGCTCAACGGCCTGCTCGCCAAGGGGGAGCTCGACGCGATCATCTCACCGCATCCACCGCCCTACTACGGCGATGCCGGCGTGCCGGTCCGTCGCCTGTTCGAGGACTACGCTGCGCGCGAGGCGGACTATCACACGCGCACCGGCTTCTTCCCGATCATGCATTGCGTGGCCATCCGCAAGTCGCTCGCTGCGGCGCATCCGGAGTTGCCACTCAAGGTTTTCCGGGCGTTCGTCGATGCGCGCAATCTGGCGATGCAGGATCTCGAGCACATCGACGTGCTCCGCGTCTCGCTGCCGTTCCTGCACAAGGCCATGGCCGAGATGCGGGCGTTGATGGGCGCGGACCTCTGGCCCTACGGCTTCGCACGCAACCAGAAGGAACTCGCCGCCATGACGCGCTACGCCCATGAAGACGGTTTGACGGCGAGCGCGCTGGACCCCGCCGCGCTGTTCCACCCGTCCACGCTCGGCCTAACGGCTTGACGCCTCGCGTTGCGGGCTCACGCCCCTCACGCCCTAGCGAAACTACAGGATCAAGGAGTTCCTCATGCCCGTCGTGCCAGTCGATCGCCTGCGTACCATCGTGAAGACCCTGCTCATGTCCGCGGGAGCCTCGGAGAGCGAGGCCGCCACCGTCTCGCGCTATTCCGTCGCCGCGAACCTCGCGGGCCACGACTCTCATGGTGTCATTCAGATTCCGACGTACATCGATCGTATCGGCAAGGGCCACATCGTCCCTGGCGCACCCTTCGAGATCAAGCAGGAGAGCCCGACGACCACGGTTATCGACGGCAACTGGGGCTTCGGCTACGTCGTCGCCGAGAAGGCGATGCAATTGACCATCGAGAAGGCGCGCAAGTCCAACGTGGCGGCGACGACGATCCTGCGCCAGAGCCATATCGGCCGCGTGTCCGCCTATCCGCTGATGGCCGCCGAAGCCGGCATGATTGCCATCATGACGGCGGATTCCGGCCGCTCGCCGAAGTCCGTGGCACCCTTCGGCGGCCGCGCGCCGCGCCTTGGCACGAACCCGATCTGCATTGCGGTGCCGTCCGACCTCGAGGCGCCCTTCTACATCGACATGGCCACGTCCGGAGTGGCGGTGGGCAAGATCAAGCTCGCGGAGGCTCGCGGACAGACGATTCCGGAAGGCTGGATCGTCGACAAGGAGGGCAAGCCGACCACCGATCCGGCGGATTATGGCCGTGGCGGCGTCGTGCTGCCACTGGGTGGTGCGGAGGGCCACAAGGGCTATGGCCTATCAGCCATGATCGAGGTTCTGTCGGCGCTGCTGCCGGGGCTCGGTTTCGGTGTCGATCCGACCGGGCGGCACAACGACGGCTGCTTCATCGCCGTCTTCAACGTGCCGGCGTTCCGTGACCTCGCCACCTTCAAGCGGGAGGTTGCCGACTTTGCCCGCTACCTCAAGGAGACGCCCACGGCCGATGGCTTCGACGAGGTGCTTTATCCCGGTGAGGTCGAGTACCGGCGGGAGCAGGAGCGACTGAAGGCCGGTGTAGGCGTCGAGGAAAAGACCTGGAAGGCCTTCGTTGACCTCGCCGGCAAGTTCGGCGTCGCCAGCGAGCTGGGTCTTGCCTAGAGCCCGATCGCCGGAGATGGAAGCGTCCGCGCTTCCATCGAAGGCGTGAATCGGTCTCTGGAGCAAGAGCCCGATCGCCGGAGATGGCGCCACGGCGCGAGGAGGAGGCGGGGCGATGCCCGCCTCCATCGGTTTCAGGCCGGGGCCTTCTCGGAAATCTCGTCGAAGGCGGTCGACCAGGCGGCCAGAGTCTTGGCAACGTCGGCCTCGTCGTGGGCGAGGGAGATGTAGTACTTGCTCTCGCCCTTCAGGATCCCCTGGGCTTGCAGGGCGCGGTTGAGGCGGCGCATGCGGTCGGCGTTGCCCGAGTGCATGCCCCTGTAGTCACGCACCTCCGACGACGTGAAGACGAGGTCGAAGAGCGGCGCCTCGCCGATGACCTGCGCCGCGATGCCACGCTCCTTGATGAGAGCCTTGAGCCCGCTGCGCAGACGATTACCTGTCGCGAACAGCCGATCGTAGGCGCCGGGCTCGGAGAGGACGCCAAGCGTCGCCAGTCCGGCCGCCGCGGCGACGGGATTGCCGCTGAGCGTGCCGATCTGCGGCATGTAGCGATCCTCGGGCACGGCGCCCTTGTCGAAATGCTTCATGATGTCGGCGCGGCCCGCGACCGCCGCCAGCGGGAAGCCGCCGCCGACGACCTTGCCGAGGGTGCAGACGTCGGGCGTGACGCCGTAGTAGGCCTGTGCACCGCCATAGGCGAACCGGAAGCCGGTCACGACCTCGTCGAAGATCAGCGGGATGCCGAGAGCGGCCGTGACCTCGCGCAGCGCCTCGAGGAAGCCGGGCTTCGGCGGCAGCAGTCGCTGGAAGGGCTCCACGATGACGCCGGCCAGCTCGTCGCGATGCTGGCGGATGATGTCGGCGGCCGCGTCCGCGTCGTTGAACGGCGCGATCAGCATTTCCCCGCGCACTGCGTCGGGGATGCCGGCCGAGTCGGGTGTCGCCACGGGGAAGTTCCCGGGTCGCTTGGGCGACATGCTCATGAGCGCGTAGTCGCCCATGCCGTGGAAGCCGCCCTCGAACTTCAGGATCTTCTCCTTGCCTCGGTAGGCGCGCGCCAGCCGCATCGCATAGTGCGTCGCCTCGCTGCCGCTCGACGTGAAGCGGACCTTCTCCGCGCAGGCCACGGCCTTGCAGATCGCCTCGGCCAGCAGGATGCCGTTCTCGTTGTTGACGAAGAAGGTCGTGCCGCGCGGAATCTGGTCGAGGACGGCCTCCATCACCTTCGGATGCGCATGCCCGATCAGCATTGGTCCGGAACCGAGGAGGAAGTCGACGTACTCGTTGCCGCTGTGATCCCACACGCGCCCGCCGCGGCCCTCGCGGATGACGATGTCGTGGGTGACATTGCCGAAGGTGCCGGCCGGCAGGTAGGTCTTGGCCTTGTCGATCAGACTCTGCTCGTACTCGTTGATGTGCCGTGTGGTCATTGCGATCTCTCCTCGCCTCTTGATCGGTATCCGTCCCGTCAGAATTTCTCGACCCAGGGCCTCAGCTCGACCTCGAGGCTCCAGGCGCTGCGCGGCTGCTTCAGAACGGCCATGTAGGTCTGTGCGATTGCGTCAGGATCGAGCAGGCTGTCCGCCTCTCCCGCGGCCTCGGTGCGCCCCTTGTCGGCATTGCGGACACCACCGTCGATGACGAAATGGGCGACATGGATGCCCTTGGGCTGCATCTCGCGCGCGAGCGATTGCGCCAGGCCCCGGAGGGCGAACTTGCCCATGGCGAACGGAGCGGACTGGGCATATCCTTTGACGCTCGCCGAGGCGCCGGTGAAGAACAGTGCGCCGCGGCCTTGCGGCACCATACGACGCAGCGCCTCCTGGGCGACGAGGAAGCCTCCGTACGCCGAGACGTTCAGCGTTTCGGCGACCTTCATGGGATTGAGCTCCAGGAACGGGCCTCTCACGCGAAAGCTGGCGTTGTAGACGACGAGATCGATCTGGCGGCTCCAGGCGCGATCGAGCTCCGTGAACACGGCTGCGACCTCGTCGATCCGCGTCGCGTCGCCAGAGAGAAGCATGGCGCCGGTTTCCTTCGCGAGGGAGGCCAGCTTGTCGGTATTGCGCGCGGCCAGCGCCACCCGATAGCCGTCCTTGGCCAGGTGTCGCGCCAGAGCCGCGCTGATGCCGCTGCCGGCGCCGACGATGAGTGCAGTCGAGGACATTCAGATCTCCGGAGGTCTTCAAGCGATGTGGCCGGGGGGCGTCCCGGCCCGGTTCTTCGGTCGGGGCAGTGTCTCGCTGCCGACAGTCCGATGCAAGCGGTTCCGTCACCCGGCTCGTCACAGTGTGATCCCCGCGTAGCCGAGTGCGGGCCTGAGCCAATCTGGCAAGGTGACGCCCCCAGCCAGACGCACGACGGCGGCCGTCACCAGCAGGACGCATACCGGGAACAGCACGAACTGGACGAAACGCACGGGCATGCGAACGATGGCGCGGCCCATCAAGGCTCTATTGGTCTCGAGAATGGACAGCCCGATCAACAGGCTGATGGCGATCTGGCTGCCGACGAACAGGCGGTCCGACAAGGTGGCGGCGTCGGCAGAGGGCTTCGCGATCGAGAGATAGAGGGCAATGGCGGACAGGAGCGCGGTGACCTGGATGGCGATGCGCGCCTCGAACTCGCGCCGCGGGGTGAACACCGCCAGATACGCCACGAGCACGATGAACAACAGCGGGATGGCGGCGCGCAGCATGAAGTCGGTCGTCAACCGGCTCACGACCCACGTGTAGTTGAACTTGTAGAAGGGGATGGTGCGGGGGTCGCCCGTCGCATCGCGGATCGTGACGATGAGGTCCTGATCCGAGCCGACGTAGTGCGTGGCGAGCCGCCAACCATCGACCTCGAACAGTTTATCACGCGCGGCCGCCGGCGGCGGTTGCACGAAGAACGGCTCGGTCGTGCGCAGCGGCTGGAAGGAGATCGAGAGCTTCTGCGTATCGAACGGATAGGCCTCGAGCGCCGGGTTGAACATGAACTTCCCCGAGACCTTGTAGAGACGCACGCCGCCCGAGCTGCGCCCTTTGCCACTGTCGAGTTCCCGGATCGAGACGAGGGCGCGGTTGTCCAGAAGGCTGCGGGCGGCGGTGGTGAACTCGATCTGGGAGACGGCGATGTCGCGCTCGCTCTTCAGAGACAGATAGAAATCGGCCTGGAAGGTCCGCTCGCTGGTGTCGATGTTGTACACCCGGGTCATGTCGATGCCGACATAGACGACGGGGACCGTGCGCACCTCGGCGCCCACCCGGACATATTGCAGCGGCGCGAGCATGAAGAAGGCGCGGCCCGCCGGCCGCCAGACGATGAGCGTCTGCTCGCTCGAGGCCCGCCCTTCGGCAAAAGACCAGTCCTGCGCCCAGCCCCGATAGATGCGGTTGCCGGGCGTGAAGCTCGATAGCGCGCGGCCGATATCGCGGCGCAGTTGGCGCGGATCGTTGGCCTCGCTCTCTCCTGCGAGCGTGGTGATCATGGCGACGAGATCGGCGTAGCGCGCGCCGTAGCCGAGCGCATCGGGGCTGAAGATCGCGAGGTCGCGGCCGAAGGTGCCGCTGCGCACGAACTGTTGCAATCGCTCGTTGTTGAGCTTCGGCACGCCTCCCTCAGCCACGTCGTACATCGCGCCGGGATAGCCGGCGCCGTCGGGGTTGCGAAGCACCTTGCCGACGGTGCCGAGCAGGATGAAGGCGGGCAGCTGGATGCCTTCGCGCGCCAGGGCGCCGAGAAGCCTGGCGCCGGCGTCGCTGCCCAGAGATACGCAGATGAGATCGACACCACTCGACTTCAGCTCGCTGGCAAGCTGCTTGATCTCATCGGCAGAAAGCGTCCGATCGGCGGCGATGTGGCGGGTGACGGCGACCGGCGTGCCGCCATCGGAGATGGCGCGGTGGAGTGCCGAGGTATAGGCGTCCTTGTCGCGACCGACGAACGCGACCTTTCTGTAGCCCGCCTTGATGAAGGCGTTGATGGCGGACGCCTCGTGATCGATCGAGCGCGTCATCGTGTAGATGTTCGGGTAGGCCGCGAACAGCTTGTTGACCGACATCTCCGAAATGAATGGGATGCCGCTCGCGCCGATCGCATCGACCACGGTTGCGCCCCGGCTCGAGTTCCAAAGCCCGACAATGCCGATCAGCCGCTCGTCCGCGAGCGCGCGACGGACGTTCTCCTGTGTCCGCGCCGCCGACTGCTGGTCGTCGAGGAAGGTCAAGCGCAGCGGATGGCCGCGCACACCGCCTGCGGCATTGATCATCGCCACGCGCCGGATGACGAAGGCGCGAATGGCGCGCAGCTCTTCCGATTCCGTGCCGTTCGGCTCGGAGCTGACGAGAACCACGATGGAGTAGTGCGGTTTGCCGCTCGCCTCGGCGGTCGCGTGCGCCGGAGGTGCGCCCGATGTGAGCACCTGGGCCAACGTCAGCGCAGCCACGATCATGGCGCGCATGACATGTCCGGCGACCCGGCGAATTGGCAATCGTGGCATCGCTCCCCCCGCGCTACGGCCGTCCGCTGCCGCGCCTCGTCATCTCATGATGAGCATCGGACATTCCAGCGCCGCCGCAAGGTGACGCAGATCGCTGCCACCGGGAACCAGAATGCCGCCGTACTCCGCGATGATGAAGCCGGACTTCAGGCGCCGCAAATCCTCGGCAAGGACGCGCACATCGCCACGCGTCGTCAGTCCAGAGGTGATGCTGATGTTCGCCTGCCGCCCGACCGTCAGGCGCACCTGACCCTCGATGTGGCCGATCTGCTCCTCGCCTTCCGCGATGATGTAGATGATGATGCGCTCGCCCTGGGCCGCATGCAGCTGCTGGGCAGCCCGCAGCATGATCGGCAGGCGCTCGGCCTCCTCCAGCGCCACGACGACGGGTCCCGGCGCACGCCGCGACCTCGGTCCGACCAGGAGCAGTCCGGTGATCGTGTGGAGCTGGGTGATGAGCGCATGCACACGTGCGGCAATGCTGGGATCGAACGGCTCCGCCAGGGCAAGGACATTCCAGGCTGCGCACGCCGAGCAGGCCTGCGACAGGGCAGCCAGCGGCTCCTCGCGAACCACGCGCAGGCGATGCGGAACGCGCGCCTGACGCGCCAGGGCCTCCATGCGGCGGCGCACGGCGGCGAGCGCGAGATGCGTGTCGCGCTCGAGGTCGTCGCGCGACAGAGCGCGCGAGTGGCGGCCCGAGAAGGAAATCTCCCGGGCGAAGGGGAAGCTCGCGAGGTCCAGGAGCTGCTGATCTTCGAAGAGCAGCCCTTCGAGCTCGGAGTGCAGGGCCTGCGCCAGATGAATGGCGGCTTCCAGAGCCACGGGGTGGGCGGCCCCGGCGCGCACCTGCACCAGCACACGCCCCGGCTCCACCTCGTAGGGGTCGTTCGGTCCCGGCAGATCTGTGTCTCGATCCGTCATGGTCACGACGTCAGCTTGTCGTTGTTGCGGTCGTCGCCCCGGCTGCGGGCGAACATCTTGGCGCGGTTCGCGAACGCGATCAGGCGATCCTCGACGCGGCGATTGACGGTGCCTTCGGGAAAGTTTCCGCCAGAATCTCGCTCGCCCGCCTTGACGCCGGTCAAGATCTCGATGCCCTCGTCGATCGTGCGCACCGGATAGATCGCGAACTTGCCCTCGCTGATCGCCTCGACGACGTCCTCGCGCAGCACGAGATGCTGCACGTTCGTTGCCGGAATCAGGACGCCCTGCTCGCCGGTGAGTCCCTTGGCGCTGCAGACGTCGAAGTAGCCCTCGATCTTCTCGTTGACACCGCCGATGGCCTGCACCTCGCCG
>JAGRKR010000035.1 GCA_020442225.1 Hyphomicrobiaceae bacterium
AGCCACGCCGTCGACGGCGACAAGGCCTACCGTTTCACGGTGCGCTGGGGCGTGGAGACCGACACCGACGATGCCGAGGGGCAAGTGGTCGAGACGAGCGACCAGCGCCCCGATGCTGCCGCCATCCGCGCCCTGTTGCCGGAGTTCGTCGGTTCCATCCTGCAGCGTCCGCCGTCGTTCTCCGCCATCAAGGTCAACGGCGAGCGCGCCTACGATCTCGCCCGCGATGGCGAGCTTGTCGAACTCGATGCGCGTCCGGTCGACATCGATCGCCTGGACCTCGTGGCTTCTCCCGACGCCGAATCCAGTGTGTTCGAGGCCGAGTGCGGCAAGGGCACCTACGTACGTTCGCTCGCGCGCGACATGGGCCGGCGGCTCGGCTGCTTCGGCCACGTCACGGCGCTCAGGCGGACGAGGGTCGGCGCATTCGACGAAACGACCACCGTCAAGCTCGACGCGCTGATCGCCGCGACCGAGGCCGCCGGCCAGCGGGGGCGTGACGTGCTCGGCAGCTTTCTCCTGCCCGTCGAGGCGGCGCTCGCCGATCTCGAGCATCTCGCGGTCTCGCAGCAGGACGCCGCGAACCTGGTGCAGGGGCGCGCCGTCCTCATCCGCGGGCGCGATGCCCCGGTGATGTCGGGGCCGATCTACGCCACCTGCAAAGGACGCCTGATCGCCATCGGTGAGATCGAAAAGGGCGCCATGCATCCGACCCGGGTTTTCAATGTTCGCTGAGCTCTTCCCTCGCCGCTGACGGATCTCATGCGCAGTGCAGGGTGCGCCGGCTGCTCTTCCCGCCAACCTGAAGGGGGTTCCATGAGCCGATATGCACTGTTGGGTTTGGGCGTCGCGGCCTCGGTGCTGGTTGCGCAAGCCATGCCGGCGACCGCGCAGCGGACGGGCAGATGCATCGTTTCCGATCCGACCGGGACGCGTCTCAATGTGCGAAATGCGCCGCAAGGGGACGTCATCGGCCGTCTGCGGAACGGGACCGAGGTCCGTATCATCGATACCGCGCGGGACCACAAGGGGCAGCCGTGGGCCTATGTGGGCTACTGGCGTGGCGGCCGGATCGGCTGGGTTTTCCGTGAATTCATAAGCTGTTACTGAGCCGGGGGGGCGGTCGCATCGGCGGTCTTCGGTCCCTTCGGCCGCGCTCTTTTCGCTCGCAAAGCCCCTCTTTTCGTGTATAAAGCCGGCTCAACGCGGGCCCCTGGGCCCGCGTTGGCTATTGGCGTCGCGGCTGGACGACATCCTGGCAGGCGCCCAACGGCCTCTCCGAGAGGCACACTCCCAACAGAAAGGACGATGTTGATGTCGACAGACACTGCCAACCCGACGCGCGCTGAGGTCATTGCCAAGTTTGCGCGAAAGCCCGGCGACACGGGCTCGCCCGAGGTTCAGGTGGCGCTCCTCACGCAGCGCATCAACGAGCTGACCGGGCACTTCAAGGTCCACAAGAAGGACAACCATTCCCGCCGTGGACTGCTCAAGATGGTGAGCCAGCGCCGTTCGCTCCTCGATTATCTCAAGGCGAAGGACGAGGCGCGCTATCGCAAGATCATCGAAGAGCTCGGCATCCGCCGCTAAGCTCGAGGGACGGTCCGAGCGACCGCCTCGCCCACGCCGGCCTCGGTGCCCACGCGCTTGCGGGCACCGCGCCACCGCTGCAACGGACGCGAATTGTCGGCAATTTGCCCGTCGTCCGTAAACGTTTCGAGGGGGCGCGAACTTCAGGTTCGACCCCTCTGGCCTTCGTGCTATTAAGCTGGCGGATAGCAGGGCAACGAAACAAGACCGCACAGAAAGATACGAGATGTTTGATATCCATCGCGAAGAGATCGAGTGGGGCGGGCGTAAGCTTGTCCTCGAGACGGGCCGCATCGCTCGGCAGGCCAACGCCGCCGTGCTTGCTCAATACGGCGAGACCAGCGTGCTCGCGACCGTAGTCGCCGAGCGGCAGACGCGCCCTGGGATCGATTTCTTCCCACTGACTGTCAATTACCAGGAAAAGACCTATGCGGCCGGCAAGATTCCGGGCGGCTTTTTCAAGCGCGAGGGACGTCCGACCGAGAAGGAGACGCTGACGTCTCGCCTGATCGATCGTCCCATCCGTCCGCTTTTCGTCGAAGGCTTCAAGCACGAGACGCAGGTGGTCGTGACGGTTCTGTCGCACGACATGGAGAATGACCCCGACATCGTCGGCATGGTCGCCGCCTCCGCCGCGCTGACGCTCTCCGGATTGCCCTTCCTCGGCCCGATCGGCGCGGCGCGCGTCGGCATGATCAACGGCGAGCTCGTGCTCAATCCGATGATCGACGAGATGCCGGAGACCCGGCTCGATCTCGTCGTCGCCGGCACGCACGACGCCGTCATGATGGTGGAGTCGGAGGCCAAGGAGCTGTCCGAGTCGCAGATGCTCGAGGCCGTCATGTTCGGGCAGCGTGGCTTCCAGCCGGTCATCCAGGCCATCATCCGTCTGGCCGAGCGGGCTGCCAAGGAGCCGTGGGATTTCAAGGCTCCCGCCAAGGACAAGTACAAGGCGCGTGTCGCCGAGATCGCCGAGGCCGGACTGAGAGAGGCTTTCTCCGTCGCGCAGAAGCAGAAGCGCTACGAGATGGTCGGCGACATCAAGAAGAAGGTCATGGCGTCGATCACGCTGCCCGAGGGTGATTCCGAGGAAGCGGTTCTGCTGTCGAGCACCTTCAAGAGCGTCGAGCAGGACGTCGTCCGCGGCAACATTCTCAAGACCAAGCGCCGCATCGATGGTCGCGATCTTTCGACCGTGCGCCCGATCGTGTCGGAGGTTCACGTGCTGCCGCGTGCCCACGGCTCGGCGCTGTTCACGCG
>JAGRKR010000036.1 GCA_020442225.1 Hyphomicrobiaceae bacterium
GTTCTTGCCGATCGGCCGGCCGAACACGACGCGCTCACGCGCATAGTCGGCGGCCCGCTTAATGGCGATCCGGCCGAGACCGACGGCCTCCGAGGCCAGCAGGATGCGCTCGGGATTGAGGCCGTGCAGGATGTAATGGAAGCCCTTGCCCTCCTCGCCGACGCGGTCCTCCTCGGGCACCTCGTAGCCGTCGATGAAGAGCTGGTTGGTGTCGACGCACTTGCGGCCCATCTTGTCGATCTCGCGCACCTCGATGCGGCTGCGGTCGAGATCCGTGTAGAACAGCGTCATGCCGTCGGTCGCCTTGCGCACGTCCTCGACAGGGGTGGTGCGTGTCAGGATCAGCATCTTGTCGGCCACCTGGGCGGTGGTGATCCACATCTTGCGGCCGGTCAGGACATAGCGGCGGCCGTCGCGGATGGCGCGGGTCTCCATGTGCGTGGTGTTGAGGCCGGCATTCGGCTCGGTGACGGCGAAACATGCCTTCTCCCGGCCCTCGATGAGCGGCGGCAGGAAGCGCCGGCGCTGCTCCTCGGTGCCGAATTTCACCACGGGGTTGAGGCCGAAGATGTTGAGATGGATGGCGGAGCAGCCGCTGATGCCGGCGCCGGACTCGGCCACCGCCTGCATGAGCACGCACGCCTCGGTGATGCCGAGACCGGCGCCGCCGTACGCTTCGGGCATGGCGATGCCGAGCCAGCCACCCTCCGCAATCGCGGCATGGAACGCGTCGGGAAAGCCGCCCTTGGTGTCGCGCTCCAGCCAGTAGTCGTCACCGAAGCGGGCGCAGATCCTGAGCACGGCCTCGCGGATGCTCTCCTGCTCGGGCGAGAACGCGAAATCCATCACTCAGGCTCCTGGAACACTCTACCCTGGACGGGCGGTACGCCCGCGCGCCTCGCTTCAAAGATACTCGGGCAGGGCAAGAATATCGTTGCGCGTTCTCGGCTTGGAACCGGAGGCGTCGGGCGTCATGAAGTCGGCGAAGAAGCCGCCGTCGTCCTTCTTCTTCGCGACGGTGCGCGGACGCGGCGTGTAGTCGCCGGCGAGGTGGCGTCCGAGATCGGTGCGGATCTCGCCGAGCTTCTTTTCGCCCTTGCAGACGGTCTCGTTGCCGGCGGCGGCCTTGCTGATGCGTGCGTGGGTCACGTCGTAGGCGCGATCGACCTTCTGCAGCGTATCCGGCGGCGTGCCCCGCTGGCTCTCGGCCGTGAGGAAGGTGGTCTTGAGCTTCGCGGGATCGAAATAGAAGCCGCAGCGTGTGGCCAGGGCCGAGGTAGTGGCGACCTGGACCGAACGTGACATGGGATCGTCGGGCGTGGGCACGGCTGCCGGCTGGGCCGCCGCGGGGCCGGGCGCCGGGGTCGCCGCCGCCGGGGGCACGGTATTGCCGCCGAAGATGCTGGCCGTGGTCAGTCCCGGGCTGTTGCCGGCGCAGCCGCCGAGCGCAAGGCTCGCGAGGAGCGTCGCGGCGATGAGGGCAGGTCGATGTTTCGGCAGCATGGCGGTCTCGCTCCCTGCGAGTCGGACGGTTTCCCTGAACCTCAACCCGACTTTGCGTCCGGGTCAAGGCTCGTGAGCGATTTCGGCCGAGCTGTCGCTGTGCATCCCCGCAATAATGCGGCCGACGGCAATCTGACGGTCTAGCCCCGGCCATCCAGCTCGGGCAGCGCCGGCCGGTGCTGCGCCCAGGGGCGCGCCTGCTCGAAGAGCGCCGCCGCCTTGAGCACGAGGGCATCCTCGCCGCGGCGGCCAATCAACTGAATGGCGATCGGCAGGCCGTCGGAGTGGAAGCCGGCCGGCAGCGTGATCGCCGGGTTGCCGGAGAGGTTCATGGGATGCGTGTAGGGATACCAGGACTGGCGCACGGTGCCGGCCGGCTTGCCGTTGATGGTGATGGGGCCGAAGAAGTCGTGGTCGATGGGCAGCGCCGTGCGCGTAATGGTCGGCGTGACGATAATATCGACATCGGTGAACCAGGACTGGATCTGGCGGAAGATCTGCGTCCGCGCGAAGATGGCCTTCACGACCTCTTCGCCTGTCGCGTTGGCGCCCTGATCCATCTGGCGCAGCAGCGTCTCGCTCATGCGCGGGCCGAACTCGGGCACGAACTGACGGAAGCGGGCGTTGAGGAGTGCTGACCAGAGCACCTGGAAGATGGGTTCGGCCGGCTCGAAGTCGTCGGCCATCTCGCTCGGCTGGGCGCCGAACGCCGCGAAGGCGTCGAAGGCCGAGCGGCAGAGCGCCTCGACCTCGGTATCGACGGCGGTGTTGCCCATGCGCGGCCGCCAGGCCATGCGCACGCCCGCGAGATCGCGCGCGCCCTCGACCGCCGCCACGAAGCCGGTCGACGGCATGAAGAGCGAGTGCGGGTCGCTGGGGTCCGGCCCCGCCATGGCCTCGAGCATCAGGGCGCAGTCGCGCACGGTGCGTGTGGTCGGGTCGATGTAGGAGACGTTGCCGAAGGCGTCCGGCGTCGATTCGTGTGGCACCAGGCCCAGGGATTTCTTGAAGCCGACCACACCGTTGACGGCCGCGGGGATGCGGGTCGAGCCGCCGCCGTCGGTCGAGATCGCGAGCGGTGCAATGCCGGCCGCCGCCGCGACGCCGGCGCCGCCCGAGGAGCCGCCCGACGTCCGCTCGGCGCTCCAGGCGTTGCGCGTGCGGCCGAAGAGGGGCGCTTCCGTCAGGGGCTTGTGGCCGAACTCCGGGCTCGTCGTCTTGCCGATCAGGATGGCTCCGGCGGTCTTCAGGCGCGCGACCGCGATGGCGTCTTCCCTGGGCACGTTATGCTCGTAGATGTAGGAGCAGAACGTGGTGCGCACGCCCTTGGTGTTGACGAGGTCCTTGACCGTCATCGGCACGCCGTGCAGGGGGCCGAGCGTATCGCCGCGCATCACCTGGTCCTCGGCGGCGCGCGCGGCGTCCATGGCCTGGTCGGCGGCGATGGTGACGAAAGCGTTGAGGACGGGCTGCGAGGCCTCGGCACGCGCGAGCGTGGCGCGCGTCACCTCGACGGGTGAGAGGGCCTTGGTGCGGATCAGCTGCGCCAGCTCGTGTGCGGGCGTATAGGCAAGCTCGGTCGGTGTCATCTGGTCCCTCTCCGCTGCGTCGACGGGCGCCTAGCGCATCAGCTCCTTCATGGCCGCGTCGATCCCTTCGACGGTCAAGGGGTACATGCGGCCTTCCATGATATCGCGGATCATCTTGATCGACGGCGTCCAGTTCCAGTGCTGCTCCGGCACGGGATTGAGCCAGACGGCGTGCTCGTAGATGTCGGTGACGCGCTTCATCCACTGCGCGCCCGGCTCCTCGTTCATGTGCTCGACCGAGCCGCCGGGCACCTGGATCTCGTAGGGGCTCATGGAGGCGTCGCCGATGAAGATCACCTTGTAGTCGGCCGGATAGGTGTGAAGCACGTCCCAGGTCGGCGTGCGCTCGGTCCAGCGCCGGCCGTTGTCCTTCCACACGAACTCGTAGAGGCAGTTGTGGAAGTAGAAATACTCGAGGTGCTTGAACTCCGTGCGCGCTGCCGAGAAGAGCTCCTCGGCCGTCTTGATATGCCAGTCCATGGAGCCGCCGACGTCGAAGAACATCAGCACCTTGACGGTATTGCGCCGCTCGGGGCGCATCTCGATGTCGAGGTAGCCCTTCTGGGCCGTCGAGCGGATGGTCTTGTCGAGGTCGAGCTCCTCGGCGGCCCCCTCGCGGGCGAAGCGGCGCAGCCGCCTCAGCGCCACCTTGATGTTGCG
>JAGRKR010000363.1 GCA_020442225.1 Hyphomicrobiaceae bacterium
TCGTTGTAGACATAGGTGCCGACCCGGTACTCCGTTGCGATGGGCACTTCGTGCGCATGCCACATATCCGGTGAGCCGCCCGAGGAAATGACCGGTACATCCATGCCCTGAGCGAGGATCAAGTCGCGCGCTTCGCTCAGCCAGGCGGCAACCTTGTCCGGCTGGCCGGCGGGCGGGTAGGTCATGAGCCCCGCAAAGACGAGGCCGGGCAGTGCAGCGATGCCAAGTGCAAGATCGGCGGCACCCTGGGGCGTCGGGACGCCGCAGCGCTCGGCCCCGGTATTGCATTCCACCAGAACCGGCAGCGGGTGCTCGGCATTGGCAAACCCCAGACTGAGGCCGTTTGCCACGACGAGATTGTCTGCAACGACGGAGATATTGACGCGCTCGGCTAGCTGCCGCAGGCGCGCGACCTTGGCCTCGCCGAGGATGTTGTACGTGATGAGGACATCCTGCATCTGGCCGGCATTCACCATTGCCTCCGCCTCGCTCACCTTCTGGCAGGTGATGCCGACGGCGCCTTGAGCCAGCTGATATTCGGCAAGGCGGGGCAGCTTGTGCGTCTTGATGTGCGGCCGCAGCTTCACGCCGTTGGCGTCGGCATAGTCCTGCGCCCGCTTGAGGTTGGCCTCGGCCCGGTCGATGTCGATGACCAGGGCGGGCGTATCGAGTCCATCTGTCTTCACGGCCATTGCAGGCGCTCCAGAATGCCAGGGTGATTTCGCTTCGGCCCAACGGCCGGGAATTGCATCAGGTCTCGACGCCGAGCACGTCGCGCAGGAAGGGCAGGCTTCCGGCGGTCAGCCCCGCATCGACCGGCAGGGTGACGCCGGTGATGCCGGCGGCAAGCGGCGAGGCGAGGAACAGCGCGGCATTGGCAACGTCCTGCGGCTCAACCATGCGGCCGAGCGGATAGAGGCCGGTGACCTTCTTCAGCACGGCCGGATCGCGGGCGACGCGGTGGTCCCAGGCGCGCGTGCGCACCGAGCCGGGGCAGATCGCATTGGCGCGCACGCCATGCTTCCCGTACTCGACCGCGATCGCCCGGCAATAGGCGAGGATGCCCGCCTTGGCAGCGGAATAGGCCGGGTTGCCGTAGTGGCCGAGCGCATTGACCGACGAGATGAACACGACGGCACCGCTGCCGCGCGCCACCATGCCGTCGACCACCGGCCGGGTGATGTCGAAGACGCCGGTGAGGTTGACACCGATGTCGGTGTCCCAGGCATCGCGGTCGACGGTGGGCAGCGTTTCGCTGCGCGTGTAGCCGGCGTTGTTGATCAGGATGTCGGGCACGCCGCGCGCATCGATCAGGGCTTCGACGGCGGCGGCGGTCGCTGCCGCATCAAGCATGTCGAAGACGCTGCGGTAGGTGACGGGCGCCCCCTCGAGCATCTCGCCATTGGCGTCGAAGCCGCTGACGACGGCTCCGGCCACGCCGAAGGTGGTGGCGAGGACGCGGCCGATGCCGCCGCCCGCGCCGGTGATCAGGACGTGCTTGTTCTCAAAGGAAATCATTTCGGCCCGCTGGTCGTCGTGACTGGAGGAAGGGGAAGACAGAAATCAAACCGTACTTGCACGAATCGCGGACCCTCGGCGCCCTATCCCACGCGCCCCTGCGAGAAGCGCAGCGGCGTCTTGCCGAGCCGCGCCGAGAAGTCGCGCGCGCTCTTCAGAAGCGTCTCGCGATAGTGATCGTAGTTGCGCACCGCATCGCTGCGCGGCGCGATCAGGCAGAGCGTTGCCGCGCAGACCTGGTCTTCCTGATAGACCGGCGCCGCAAAACAGTGCGTGAAGTTGTCGACCAGCGTGTCGAAGGAGAAGAAGCCGTCGGCACGCGCCTTGCGAACCTCGTCGAGGAACACCTCCGGATCGAGCCGCGAGACGTAAGGCAGGACGAAATCCGCCTCCGGAATGAACGCGCAGATAGCGGCATCGTCGAGATGCGAGACGAGGAGGCGGCCGGACG
>JAGRKR010000037.1 GCA_020442225.1 Hyphomicrobiaceae bacterium
GGCATCAAGCCCGACGGCAGCTTCCAGGACGCTAGCATGAACTCGTTCAACCACTACGCCTATGGCAGCGTCGGCGAATGGCTCTACGCCCGCGTTGCCGGCATCGACTGGGACGAGGCGGCGCCGGGCTTCCGCTCCATCCGCTTCCGCCCGCTCTTCGACCGGCGCATCGGCTGGTGCCGCGCCGCCTATGTCGCGCCGACCGGCCGCGTCGCGAGCGCGTGGGAGATGGATGGGAACGAGGTGCGGTGGCGCGTGACCGTGCCGGCGAACTGCACCGGCGTTGTCGAGCTGCCCTGCGCAGCCGACCGCATCGCCCTCGATGGCGCGCCGCTTGATGCGGAGGCGATCGCCATGCCGGGCTTCGCCGAAGCCTGCCGCTTCGCGATCCCGTCGGGCGACAGCACCCTCATCGTCCGGCTCGCCTGAGCCGGCACCAAGACCAAAAAGACCGCTCCGAGGAAACGACGACGATGGCCGAGCAGCCCAATACCCCCATGCTTCACATGATCGGCAACGCCCACCTCGACCCGGTGTGGCTGTGGCGCTGGCAGGAGGGCGTCGCCGAGGCGATCAGCACCTGCTGGGCGGCGATCGACCGGCTGGAGGAGAGCAGGGACTTCATCTTCACCAAGGGCGAGGCGCAGGTCTATGCCTGGATCGAGCAGCTCGATCCGGCACTCTTCGAGGAGATCCGCCACTATGTCGCCGAGGGCCGCTGGGTGGTGATCAACGGCTGGTGGATCCAGCCGGACTGCAACGTCCCGTCGGGCGAGTCGGTCATCCGCCAAGCGCTCTACGGCAAGCGCTATTTCCGCTCGCGCTTCGGCGTCGACGTCGACGTCGGCTACAACGTCGACAGCTTCGGCCATGCCGGCACCTTCCCGATGCTGCTCAATCACACCGGCTCGACGAAATACGTCTTCAGCCGGCCGGCGGCCGACGAGAAGGTGCTGCCGAAGGAACTCTTCGTCTGGGCATCGCCCGACGGTTCGGAGGTCACCGCCTTCCGCATCCAGGGCGCCTACAACACCTCGCGCCGCAACATGCAGGTCGTGGAGAAGGTACCCCTGCACTATGAGTACCAGCAGAAGGCCGGCCACGCCTACATGGCCTTCTACGGCGTCGGCAATCATGGCGGCGCACCGACCAAGGCCGAGCTCAAGGAGATCGACGGCCGCATCGCGGCGGGCGAGCGGCTGAAATACTCCGACCCCAACATCTATTTCGCCGAGGAAGCGACCGGCGACCTGCCGCGTATCGAGGACGAGCTCCAGTTCCATGCCATCGGCTGCTACGCCGTCGCCTCGGACCTGAAGCAGCTCAACCGGCGGGCCGAGTCGATCCTCGAACAGGCGGAAACCGCCGCCTCGCTCGCCACGCTCGTCGCCGGCACGGCCTACCCGCGCGAAGCCTTCGAGCGCATGTGGCAGCGGCTGCTCTTCAACCAGTTCCACGACACGCTCGGCGGCACCAGCCTGCACACGGCCTGCGAGGATTCGGTCTTCGAGCTGTCGTCGGTGATCGCCGATGCCGAGATCGAGCTGAACGCCGCGCTCCGCCGCCTCGCCGCCACGATCGCTCCGCCCAAGGACCCGACGGACGGCACCTTCATCGTCGCGAATTTCAACGGCGCTCCCTTCGACGGGATGATCGAGGCGGAGCCGTGGGTGGACAAGGACGTCGTCTCGCCCCGCACGCTGCGCGATGACCAGGATCGCGTCGTGCCGCTGCAATACATCGATCCGCTCGGCAAGACGCCGGGCCTCCAGCGCTTCGCCTTCCGCGCCGAGATCCCGGCCTTCGGCTACAAGGTCTTCCGCTTCGTCATCGATGCCGCCGGCAAGCCGTCGCCGGGCATGATCTATGGCGCCTGGAGCGACGAGAAGGTCATCGAGACCGACGGCTATCGCCTCACGCTCGATGCGAAGACCGGCGCCATCGCCGAACTGCTCAACAAGCGCACCGGCAAGCTGCTTTTCACCGGGCTTGCCCATCGCGGCTTCATCGCCGAGGACGGCACCGACACCTGGGGCCACGGCACCCACAGCTTCCCCTATGAGGGACAGGATTTCGTGCTGGAGTCGGTTCTGCTGATCGACGACGGCCCGCTGCGCAAATCCGTCGAGGTGAAGAGCGTCTGCGGCGAGAGCCGTTTCTCGACGGTCATTGTCGTACCCAATGATGCCGACCTGCCGGTTGAGCTTCGCGTCACCATCGACTGGCGCGAGAAGGGCAAGCTCTTCCGGCTGGCCTACCCCCTGGCGGCCGAGACCTTCGAATACGAAGTGCCGGCCGGCTGGCAGGCGCGGCCGGATGTCGGTCACGAAGTGCCGGGCCTGCGCTGGGTGCGTGCTGTCGGTCCCGAGCAGACGGTGGTCATCGCCAACGACGCGAAATACTCCTACGCGGCGAAGGACGGCGTTCTCTACATCACGGCCCTGCGCTCGCCGGTGTTCTCCCACCACGATCCGATCGAACTCCGCGACGATGCCTTCCTCCGCTACATGGATCAGGGACCGCGGAGCTTCACGCTGCGCATCCTCGGCGACACCGCCATCTCGCGCCGAGACGCCTTTGGCATCGCCGACGCGCTGACCAAGCCGCTGGTCGTCTCGACCCATGTCGCGCGCCACGGCAAGGCCGGCCATGTCGGGAGCTGGCTCGCGGTCGGGGCGAGCGCGGATGCCGTCGTGACCACGGTCAAGACGGCCGAGGACACGGACGACGTCATCGTGCGGGCGCTGGAACTCGATGGCGAGACGGGATCGATCGCGCATGGCGGAAGCGCGCTGCCGCTCGCCCCGCGCCGCATCGCGACCCTGCGTCTTGCCGGCGGCGCGCTCACGGCTTCGGATGGGGTGGAAACCTGAGGCAAATGCCTCAGGTCAGTCGTGCCGTTCGCGGAAAGGCTCGCGCCGGTCTCGCTGCAGGTGCCAGTCGAGAAGCAGCCCGCGCATTTCCGAGATCACGCGCGCGTGGGCCGGGCTGTCGGCGAGGTTGGTGCGCTCCCACGGGTCGCGCGCGAGATCGTAGAGCTGGTGCACGCCGGCCGGCGCATCGTGGACGTACTTCCACTCCCGGGTGCGGACCATCTTCAGCAATCCTTCCGCTTCGCGAACGGGCGTCGTCGCCCGTCCCGCCCGGCGGCCATAAGTGTCGGGCATCGCGTTCAGTTCGGCGAGCGTGAAAGTCGGACCGCCCGCGCCATATTCCGAGAAGATGGCTTCGCGTCCGACGCCACCGGTGACGACGGGTAGCAGGACGCCCTGCGCCTTCTCCATCGGAGCGACGCCGGCAAGGTCGAGCAGCGTCGGCACCACGTCGAGGAGGCTGACGAGCTTGCTGCAGCGTGTGCCCTCGCCAGGGGCGCCCGGCGCGCTGACAACCAGTGGCACATGCGTCAGGCAGTCGTACATGGCGCCGCCCTTTTCCGACATGCCATGCTCGACCATGAAGTCGCCGTGGTCCGAGCAGAACACCACGATCGTGTTGTCGATCCGGTTGGTCCGTTCGAGGCAGTCGAGCAGGCGGCCGATGCCGTCGTCGATGAACCGGATCTGCGCCAGGTAGGTGGCGTAGAGGTTGCGCACCTCCTTTTCGTCGATGCCGTCGAGATCGTAGATCTGCTTCAGGACGCGCAGCCGCTCGGGGATCGGAAGACCACGGGCCGGCGAAAACTCCTGCGCGTCGGTCGGCGGCAGCTCGAAGCCTTCCGCGAAAATCCGGTCGACATAGGATTGCGGCGCTTCCCATGGCGCGTGCGGGTCGGGATAGGAGAGCCACAGCAGGAAGGGCTGCTCGTCCCGCGTCTCGATGTAGCGCACGGCCTGCCGCGAGATCAGCTCGGTCGAGTAGTCCTCCAGCGGCAGATCGGAATGGGCATAGGCGAAGGTCCGCTGGTGGACGGGCATGCCGCGCGCATCGTGCCAGCCGTCCGGTACGCCCATGTGGTCGCGGATGTGATGGCCTGATGTGATCTCGGCCGGCGTGCGCCACCAGTCGAGCC
>JAGRKR010000364.1 GCA_020442225.1 Hyphomicrobiaceae bacterium
GGCTCCGGCCTTGCCCGTCCCATAAGTTCGCCGCCATCCATGTCGCTACTCCAAGACGCCACTCTCGCATCTTCGATGCCTGCTTCCAGGCAGCGCCGGAAGCAGGCCTTGAAAAGCACGGCCCCCAAAAAACCAGGAAATGAAGCACCGCCTCGTTGATGTGAGTCAAAGAGAAAGAGACTCGCTGAGGCAGCATGGATATATTTTCAAGGGGGCGTGCAAATTACAGTACCCCCGCAGTCAGTGAGGTGAGCCGTGAAATCCAAGCTCGCATTGGCAGCCATCGGGCTGTTCCTGTCCGTGATGCCGGCGTTCGCGCAATCGACGACGGAAAACGGGATTACCGTTATTTGTCCGTGGACGCAGGACACGCGCGAGGGTGTCGAAATCGCTGCGGTTTATTTCGATGTCCGCGTCGATCGCACCGCTTCACGCAATCTGACCGGTGCGCGCACGGAACTCGCGAATGACGCTCAACTCAGCCTCTTCCGGCGCGTGGGCGGCGTCCTGCGCCGAGAGAGTGTGCCGCTGATCGGTATTCCCGCCGGCAGGACCGTTCGCCTCGTCCCCGGTGGCTACCACGTGCTGTTGACCGGGCTCGGCGAGCCTCTGGTCGTCGGGGGCACGTTCAATCTGTTCCTGGAGTTCGACGGGGAAGGCGGTTTCGAGGTTCCCGTCCAGGTCGTTCCGGCCGGTACGGGGCGGCCCTGTGGCGGCCCTCCTTCGCAGGCCGACGTGCCGTATCGCGGGCCCGGCTATGTGCCAGGGCCGAGATGGGTTCCGCGTGGGTCGTACTGGTGGCGCTGACGAAGTCGTCGCCGACACGTGCGAGGGAGGCGTGACGAGGATGCCTTTCGCAACCTTCACGGCGTAGGCAGCGTGACGGTCCGAGGGGCTTGAGATGGCGGCGCATCGGATCTCGAAGGACGGCATTGTCGCGGCGCCGTGGACCCTTCTCGCCATCGCGCTCGGGCTGACGGGCGGCTACGGCATCTGGAGTATTTCCGAGCCCGCGCCGCCGCTGTTTTCCGATTTCCTGGTCGCATACTACGACGCCGGGTTGCGGGTCGTTGCCAGGGGTGCCGTGCCGACGTGGCCTCTCGACACGGTCTGCACCGAAGGCTTCGTAAACCTGCCGGTTCTGGCTTGGCTATTCGCCCCGCTCGCTCTGGTCGAGCGCAATGCCGCGGCGTGGTTGTTTTTTACCATCGGACTGGTCGCGGTGCTCGCAGCCTATGTCCTGATGGTGCGCCGCTTTCGCCTGGCCGACCGCGAGAGGGCGTACCTGCTGCTCGCAGTCTTGTTGAATGGCCCCGGGATCAACAGTCTCAGGGAGGGCAACGTCACGCACATCATGCTCCTGTTTCTGGTCCTGGCAGTGGTGCTGTGGCAGGCCGGGGCGGAGCGAACGATGGGGTGCGTGCTGGGATTCTGCGCGATCCTGAAGCTGCCGCTGGCATTGCTCGGCGTCTATTTCCTCGTGCGTCGCCGCTGGAGGATCGTCGCGGCAATGGCGGCGACTGGCGGTCTCACGCTCGCAGCGTCCATCCTGGTCTTCGGACCGGCAATCAACGTGGCCTGGTACCACGAGTGCGTCGCTCCGTTCGCGGCGAAGGTGATGCCCGGATTCAACAACCAGTCGCTTGTGGCTTTCGCGTACCGGCTCGACAACGGCAGTGCTCACCTGCACAGCTGGTTTCTCGTCGAGCCGACGCTCGCGGTCCACGTCGCGCGCGCCGCGAGCGTCGCTCTGGCCATCATGGGCGCGGTGTGGCTGCTTGCGCATCCGGCTGAGGCGCCGCCGAATGACGGCAAAGCCAGTGCTCCGACATCGCGCGATCTGAGCGAGCTCGCGCTCGTTCTGGTCGTCGCCGTCATCCTGACTCCCCTGGCATGGTCGCATTATTTCGTCTGGCTGCTGCTGCCGTGGGCGCTTGGTCTCGCGGGTCTGCTGTCGATGCCGGCCGGTCGGTTGCCGTGGTGGCTGCTCAACGGAGGCTTTCTGCTGTCGGCGCTGCCTGTCGTTGACGTGTCCACGCATCTCGGAGCGCTGACACCCCTGTGGGCGCGAACGTTCGTGTCGTCGGCCTTCCTCGGCTGTGCGACGGTGCTCGCAGCGCTCGTCCTGGCCGTTCGCCAAGGTGCGGCGTCCGCACACGGCAACCAGCCGATGCGAGCGCGCTGGGTTACGGGACTGTCCCGGCTGCTGCGCGCCCGAAACGGACAAGGCCTGCTGCCGACAGAGCGCGTAACGCGCCAACTCGCACTCCTGCTCGGCGCTGTGCTCGTCATCAACGGTCTGCTCTGGCTGGTGACGCCGTCGTCTCTCGGCGACAGTGGTCTCAAGCATCTGGGCTACTACCTGAGCCGGGTCAGTGACGGCGATTCCTGGGCTCCGATGGCGCATGCGCTCCATTACATCGAGCAGGAATACTTCGCCGCGGGCACGTCGCGGCCGCTGTACACCGAACTGGTGCTGCGGCTCGGCGAAAAATTCCAGTATCCGCCCTTCACGCTCTTCATCGCGGCCACATTGCGTGGCTGGGACACCGCTTTGGGCGGCATGGTCTACAGTGCCATGTTCGTCTCCTGGATGGCGGTTCTGCTGTCCGTGGCAGGAACCGTCGCCATACTCGAGACGGCGCTGCGACGGGCACACGTCACGCGAGCCGATGATCCGCTGCTGGGGCCGCGCCTCCTGGTAGCCGCCGCGCTCTGCTTTACGTTCTACCCGCTCTTGAAGGCCTTCACGCTCGGGCAGATTCAGACCTGGCTGAATGCCCTTCTGACGCTCGCGCTTCTGGCATGGATGTGGCACCGGCCGACTCTCTCCGGTCTGCTCGTCGGCTGCTGCCTGCTGGTGAAGCCGCACTATGGGCTGCTGCTCGTGTGGGGTGTACTGCGTCGCGAATGGCGCTTTGCCGTCACCGGTGCCGCGGTGTTCCTCGCAGGAACCTGGTTCTCGATCCGCGTGATCGGCCTCGAGCACCATCTCGACTATGTCGCGATCCTCTCGCATCTGTCGCGGCACGGCGAGGCTTTCTACCCCAACCAATCCCTCAACGGCCTGCTCAATCGCCTCATGAGCCTTGCCGATCCTGTCGCCTACAACAATCTGACGTGGGCCGCCGGCCGCTTCCCGCCATTCACGTTGTGGATCTACGTGGCCACGCTGGCCGCGGGCGCCGTGCTCGTCGCCGCCGC
>JAGRKR010000365.1 GCA_020442225.1 Hyphomicrobiaceae bacterium
TGCGGGCTTGGTCGGCGCGGGCTTGCCGGGACTCGCGGGCGCCGCGGCCAAGCGAGCGGTGATGGCGCGGATGCGCTCGTCGACCGCCGGGCGCCAGGGGGCATCGGCGGGAGCGGAGGCAAGGAGGGCGTGCAGCTCACTCAGCGCCCCGGCGAGATCGCCGTCCTGCTCGCGGGCGACGGCGAGCCAGAAGCGTACGTCGATGCGGCCGGGCTCGCCGAGCCGGGCCTTGGTGAGGGCGACGCGCGCGTCCTCGCTGACGATGCCATTATTGGCGAGAATGGTGGCGAGCGCGAAGCCGGACAGGCGATCCGCGTTCTCGCCGAGCAGACGAAGGGCGCGGGCATAGGCATCGGCCGCCTCGCGGTAGCGCTCGAGGCGCATGTAGACGGGCGCCAGCACGTTCCAGCCTTGACCGTCCTCGGGATGGCGGCGCAGTCGCTCCTCCACCCTGGCGATGAGGTCGCCGATGCGCTGGCGATCGGGGGGCGCGGTCATGCGCGCAGCGTGGGGAAGCGCCGGCAGGTCGGGGCGCCCCTGCAGGAGATAGAGGGGGATCGCGACGGCGGGCACGAAGGCGGCGAGCACGGCGAGGTGCAGGGTGCGGATCGGCCCCGAGCGGGCGGGGGAGGAAACCTGCTCGTCCTCGGCCTTCTGGCGGCGCGCGGCGTTCAGCAGGCGACGGGCGATCTCGGTGCGTGCCTGCTCGGCTTCCGCCTTGGGAAGCACGCCCCGCTCGCTTTCGGCTTTCACCTCGTCGAGTTGGTCGCGATAGACGGCGATATCCAGCGTTTGGTCGTCGGTCGGACCGGAGAGGGAACGGGCGAGTGGGCGCAGGACGATGGCAAGGACGAGCGCTGTCAGAATGGCGAAGGAGATCCAAACCATCATTGGCTCGTCTTGCCCCCGGCTGCAGCCGCTACGGTGCGATCAAGGCATCTCGGCTTCGATGGGGCATAGATGCCCCTCCATCACGGTCGATGACACGCCGGGGCGTCGTCCTCGGCGCGCGGACGGCACGCATGAGCTGACCCCGGATGGACGTCTGCTATGGATTAGGGGTGGCTGACGGTGACGGCAAGCTTTGCCCCGGCCGGACAACCAATTTGTCGCGGGGTCAGCGCACCGCAATGGCCGGCTCGCGGTCTCCGGGAAATTGGAGCGCGCCACCCTCCGCGAGAGTGAACGCTAGCTGACGTTGCGCCAGCTACCGTCCGGATTGCGGCAGGCGACACCCTTCATCGTCTCTGGACGGCCGTCGACATAGATCGTGTGCCGGTAGGGGCGGCAGTCCTCCTCGCCGCGCCGGAAGGGATCGCCAGGAACCACTTCGCCGTAGCGGCCGCTGTCCGGGTTGCGCCAGGGCGTGCCGACGCCGCTGCGTCCACGCTCGAGCGCCTCGTACTCGGCGCGCTGGGCGGCGATGCGGTCCTCGCGGTCGAGCGAGCGGCCGATCTCGCTGCCGACGATGCCGCCGACGACGGCGCCGATCATGGTGGTGGCGATGCGGCCCTTGCCGCGGCCGACGGAGTTGCCGAGAATGCCGCCGGCAATGGCGCCGATGCCAAGGCCCGCATCCTGCTTCGACATGCCGTCGGGTCCACAACCGACCAGGACGACGGGCAGCAGGCCGATTGCCACAATTTTTGCGAGCTTCATGGCGCTCTCCCGAATGGTGATCACGGCTGCCCGCAGCGCAGACGACGGGCAGACCTTCTCATGCCGGCAGGTTGGCTGCGATTCGGGCAAATCTACGGCATCGGCAGCGGCCGTGGGAAGGGAGATGGCTCAGGCGGCGGGCAGTCGCAACTCGGCGCGCAGGCCGCCCTGGGGCGCGTCGCCGAGGGTGAAGGAGCCGCGGTAGAGGTCAGCGAGGTCTGCGACGATCGAGAGACCGAGGCCCGACCCCGGCTTGCTCTCGTCGAGGCGCTTGCCCCGGTCGACGGCCTGTTGTCTGAGCTCCGGTGCGAGGCCCGGACCGTCGTCGTCGACGATGACAAGCAGCAGGGGGGCTTTGCCTGTCTCTGCCTTCGTGACGGAAATCTCCAGGAGAACCTCGGACTCCGCCCACTTGCAGGCATTGTCCAGGAGATTGCCGAGCAATTCCTCGAGATCCTGCTTCTCGCCCTGGAAGCGCGCGTCCGGCGGACAGTGCAGGGTAATGTCCACTTGCCGCTCCTTGTAGATGCGGGACAGGGCGCGCGACAGCCCCTCGGCGACGGGGCGGACCTCGGTCATGCCGCCGATGACGCCGATACGCGCCGCCATGCGTGCCCGCTCGAGGTAGAGGTTGACCTGATCGCGCATGAGCGCCGCCTGGTCCCGGACCTTCTCGGCGAGGGGGCTCTTGTCCTCGCCAGCCTCGTTGGTGATCACGGCGAGCGGCGTCTTGAGGGCATGCGCGAGATTGCCGACCTGCGTGCGGGCACGCTCGATGATTTGCTGGTTCGAGAGCAGGAGTGCGTTGATCTCCTGCTGCAAGGGCTTGATCTCATCCGGCAGCTCGCCTTCGAGCTCCTTGGCCTTGCCGGAGCGGATGGCGGTCAGGCCCTCCTCGATGGCCTTGAGCGGGCGCAGGGCGAAGCGGACGGGGAGCAGGGTCGCGAGGACGAGCACCAGACCGCCGAAGGCGAAGCTCAGCCCGAGGCGGCGCTGGAAGCTGGCGACGTCGATGTCGATGGTCTGGCGGGTGACGGCGACCGCGTAGGCGTAGCTGCGCTCGCCCCGCTCGTCGCCGACGCTGTGAATGCGCTCTGCAACCCAGAGCTTCTCGTCGTTGCCACCGGGGCCATCCACGACGCCCCAGCGAAGGCCCGATCGGTCGGGCTTGACGCCGAGCTCGGACGGCAGGCGGAAGAGTTCGCCGGCCAGGGATTTGGAGACGAGCCTCTGGGTCTGGTCGCCGTCGAGCGGCTTGACCTGCCAATACCAGCCGGAGTGCGCGATGTTGAACAACGGCTCGCCGAGATCGCGGGGCGGGCGCGGCTCGGCGCCCGAATGATCGAGGCTCTCCGCGACCAGCACGGTGAGGCGCACGCGGATGTAATCGCGTGTGCGCTCCTCGACCTCTTTGCGGTAAAGCGCGCCGAGCCCCAGTGCCCCGATGGGCAGAAGCACGATGGCCAGCACGGCGGCGGCGGCCGTCCAGCGGAACGCGAGGGAATTAGCCTTCATCGCCCTCCTGGGAGAGGCGGTAGCCGAGGCCGCGGACGGTCTTGATCAGATTCGGCGGGATCTTCTTCCGCAGCCGGCCGATGAATACCTCGATGGTGTTGGAGTCACGATCGAAATCCTGGTCGTAGAGATGCTCCACGAGCTCGGTGCGCGAGACGACGCGCCCGTTGTGATGCATGAGATAGGCGAGCAGGCGATATTCGTGCGAGGTGAGCTTGATCGGCACGCCGCCGAGCGTGACCCGGGCCGTCTTGGTGTCGAGCCGCAACGGTCCACACTC